>NZ_AUNI01000001.1 GCF_000447795.1 Bacteriovorax sp. Seq25_V
TCAAAAGATTCTTTTGCCATGACGAAATCTCCTAAAAATTATTAATATTACAGCGGTATAAAATATCCGTCCGAATTTAGATGTATATTCCTCGTTTTTCAAGTATTTCTTTCGCTAATTCAAAAGAAAGTTGGTCATACCTGTCAAAATTCATTGTAAAACTAGCTCTACCTTGAGATTTTGATCTGATATCCGTACTATATCCAAACATTTCAGCAAGAGGCACTTCTGCCTCTACTATCTCTTTATCTTGTTTAGTTCCCATATTGAGAATCTTTCCGCGCTTCATGTTGATGTCAGAAATTACGTCCCCAGTATACTCGCTAGGTGTGATAACCTCCAAGTCCATTTTTGGTTCCATAAGAACTAATCCAGCTTTTTGACATGCTTCTCTAAATGCTTGTGAGGCAGCAATGGCGTAAGCTACTGGAGAAGACTCTTCTTCCTTAATTTCTGCAGACAATAAAGTTGCTTTAATATTGATGAATGGGTATCCGGCCATAGCTCCACCCAGGGCAGAGTCATGAATACTCTTTTCGATCGAATTTAAAATTTCTGAAGGAATTTCTCTCGCAGGAACTTTAGATTCAAAAAGAATTCCAGCTTGATGATCTGCTGGTTCAACTTGAATTTTACAATTTCCAAATACGATCTTACCAGCTTGCTCTTTGTTAAATGTACTTTCACTTGAAGCTGAGGCTGAAATACTTTCTCTGTAAGAAACTTGTGGATCACCAACGCGAATACTAACTTTAAACTCACGCTCAAGTCTGTCACAGATAATTTCAAGATGTAATTCACCCATTCCATAAATTAATAACTGACCAGTCTCTTTATTATTTAAATAATGAAAAGATGGATCTTCTAATGAAAGCTGATTCAAAGATTCCATCAGTTTCTTTTCATCGTTTGCAGTCTTTGGCTCAATAGCAACAGAAATTACAGCCTCTGGGAATTCCATTAAGTCGTAAATAATCGTTTTGTTTTCAGCACAAAGTGTTTCACCAGTAACAGTGTTCTTTAAACCAGTAATAGCAATGATATCACCAGCAAAGGCTTCCTGAAGCTCTGTTCTCTTATCTGCGTGCATTTGAAGAATTTTATTAATTCTTTCACGCTTTTCCTTGAGAGGGTTATAAACCTGCTGTCCGGCCTTTATAGAGCCTGAATAAATTCTAAAAAATGTAAGTGAACCAACAAATGGATCCGTTGCAATTTTAAATGCGATACCACTAAACATATCTGCAGTATCTGGTTTTCTTGATTCTTCTTTATCGCGATTTTTTCCGCTAACACCTTTTACAGCACCTCTATCAATTGGAGACGGTAAATAATCAGCAACAGCGTCTAAAAGAGGTTGAATACCTTTGTTCTTAAATGCACTTCCACAAAGAACAGGAACAAAGTGATCATTAATAGTAGCCTTTCTAACAACAGTCTTAATTTCTTCATTTGAAACTTCTTCACCAGAAAGATATTTTTCAGCGAAATCATCATCGTAGTCAGCTAGTGTTTCAATAAGTTCTTCTCGTGACAACTGAGCATCATCTGAAAGATCTGCAGGGATCTCTTCTTCAATAACCTTTGCACCAAGATCACCTTCTGAGAAATAAAGAGCCTTCATCGAAATAAGGTCAATAACCCCCTTGAATGTATCCTCACTTCCGATAGGAAGTTGAATAGCAGCAGCTTTTTTACCAAGCTTTTCACGAATTTCGTCAATACACATTTGAAAGTTTGAACCAACTCGATCCATTTTATTAACGAATGCGATTCTTGGAACATTATATTTGTCTGCCTGGCCCCATACTGTTTCAGATTGTGGCTCTACACCACCAACAGCATCGAAAACACCAACAGCTCCATCAAGTACCCTTAGAGCTCTTTCAACCTCAATTGTGAAGTCTACGTGACCTGGAGTATCGATGATATTAATTCTTGTATTTTTCCAAGTACAAGTTGTTGCAGCAGAAGTAATTGTAATACCTCTTTCTTGCTCTTGCACCATCCAGTCCATAGTTGCAGCACCATCATGCACTTCACCTATTTTGTGGGATTTTCCCGTGTAAAACAGGATACGCTCTGTCGTTGTAGTTTTACCTGCATCGATGTGAGCCATAATTCCAATATTTCTAATTTTTTCTAATTGATCAGAACTCATTGAGAACAACTTCCTTGGTTACCAAAACTAAAAAAGGCTTCGAAAGATTTATGCTCTCTCGAAGCCTAGTTTTTTTTAAATTTTACTTCTTTTTAAGAAATTACCACTTAAGGTGTGCAAAAGCTTTGTTAGCCTCAGCCATTTTGTAAACGTCTTCACGTTTCTTAACTGAAGCGCCTCTACCTTGAGAAGCATCAATGATTTCATCAGAAAGTCTGTCAACCATTGTTTTACCGTTTCTTGCTCTTGCGTAATCTCTTAGCCATCTAAGTGCCAGAGACTGTCTTCTGTTTGGTCTAACTTCAACAGGAATTTGGTAAGTCGCCCCACCGATTCTTCTTGATTTAACTTCAACAGCTGGCTTGATGTTTGAAAGTGCTTTTTTGAATACTTTCAATGGCTCTTCACCAGTTTTTTGCTCAACTCTTTGAAGAGCTGAATAAAAAATTCTTTCTGCAGTGGCTTTTTTTCCACCTTTCATTAAAGCGTTTACACACTTCGTAACAACGACATCTTGGTATATCGGATCAGGAAGTACTTCTCTAGCCTGTGCTCTATGTTTTCTACTCATATCTTTCTCCTCTTCACCCGTAGGTTACTCACTTTAAATCAAGATATAACGACTTAAAGTGCTAAATTAAAATTTAATTTATTTTTTTGGTTTTTTACAACCGTATTTTGATCTTCTTTGTCCTCTTTTATCAACACCTTGACAGTCTAGTGCCCCTCTAATTGTGTGATAACGAACCCCTGGTAGATCTTTTACTCTTCCACCTCTGATCATAACGATCGAGTGTTCTTGTAGATTGTGACCTTCTCCACCAATGTATGATGTTACTTCAAATCCACTTGTTAGCTTTACTCTACATACCTTTCTCATCGCCGAGTTAGGCTTCTTTGGTGTAGTAGTGTAAACTCTTGTACAAACTCCGCGTCTTTGTGGACACGATACTAGCGCAGGTGACTTAGTTTTTTCAACTTTATCTACTCTGCCCTTTCTAATTAACTGATTAATCGTAGGCATTTCCGCTCCTTAAAACAATATTATTACCAAGATGTAATTTAGCTAGGAGGAATAACACATCACACCTAGCTAAATCAAGCATTTTTAAAACATTAATGTAGAAGTTTCTTCTGATTTTGTAAAATCATCTTCTACCACCGCGTCAAATTCGCGGTATCTTTGGATTCCAGAACCCGCTGGGATTAAGCGTCCCATAATTACGTTTTCTTTCAGTCCTCTTAACTCATCGCTCTTACCTTCAAGGGCAGCTTGAGTAAGAACCTTTGTTGTTTCCTGGAATGACGCAGCTGAGATAAACGAGTCTGTCGTTAATGCAGCTTTTGTAATACCAAGTAGTAAAGGTCTTGCTTGCGCTGGCTCGTAACCTTGAGCAACAAGTTTTTCATTTTCACTGATTAGTTCTGTTTTAGTTACAGAGTCACCAACAACAAATGTTGAATCACCTGGATCAGTTACTTCTACTTTCTTAAGCATTTGAGATACAATTACCTCAATGTGCTTATCATCGATATCAACACCTTGAAGTCTATAAACTTCTTGGATCTCATCAACGATATAACCAGCAAGTTCCTTAATACCTAAAACTCTTAGGATATCATGTGGGTTTGCTGGACCATCCATGATTGGCTCTCCAGCTCTAATGTAGTCACCTTCGTTAACTGTAACGAATCTTCCTTTTGGAATAGTGTATACAACTGGATCACTTCCATCTTCTGGCTTAACAAGTACTCTACGGCTACCTCTAACTTCAGCACCAAATTCAATTGTTCCTGAAACGTCAGAGATCTGAGCAGCGTTTGTCGGCTTTCTAGCTTCGAAAAGTTCAGCAACTCTTGGAAGACCCCCTGTAATATCTTTTGTTTTCGTCGTTTCACGAGAAAGCTTAGATAGTACACCACCGACTGCTACGCTATCACCTTCATTAACTGTAAGTGTTGCTCCAACCTGAAGTCTGTACGATGCTTGTCTTTTTGTTCCAGGAACAAGAAGTGCATTCCCATCAGCATCACAAATTGTAACTCTTGGTTGAAGAGATGGGTCTTTAGACTCCATAACAACTCTTTGAGTTAAACCTGTAACCGTATCTGTTTGTTCACTGATAGTTGCACCAACGATCATATCTTCAAACTTTACAGTACCGGCTACTTCAGTAAGAAGTGGAATCGAGAACGGGTCCCATTCAATTAGAGTGTCCCCAACGTTTACGTCAGTTCCCTCTGCAAAGAATAGTTTCGCACCGTAAACAGCAGCGTATCTTTCTTTTTCAACACCTCTGTTATCTTTAATAACAAGAGATCCGTTTTTGTTCATAACGATTAGACCATTTGGAGTCTCAGCAAGCTTTACGTTATCAAAGATTACCTGACCAGCAGTTCTAACGATTGTTTTGTTAACTTGTGCACCAGCAGTTGCAGTACCCCCGACGTGGAATGTACGCATTGTAAGCTGTGTACCTGGCTCACCAATTGACTGAGCAGCAATAACACCAACAGTTTCACCCATTGATACTAGGGACCCTCTTGCAAGGTCACGTCCAAAACACATAGCACAGAAACCGTGTTTCTCGTTACATGTAAGAACTGATCTTACTTTAATCTGGTCAACTTCTTGATCTTTTAGAAGTTGAAGATCTTTTTCAGTTAGCATATGTCCAGCAGCAAGAACTTCTTCACCGTTTACGTTAAGAACAGATGATGCCGTAACACGACCCATAGCTCTTTCAGAAACGTGCTCAACAACTTCACCTGATTCAATACGTGAAGTAAGAGTAATTCCGTCCGTAGTTCCACAGTCTTCAGTTCTAATAATACCATCTTGTGCAACGTCAACTAGTCTTCTTGTTAGATAACCAGAGTTTGCTGTCTTAAGAGCAGTATCGGCTAGACCCTTACGTGCACCGTGGGTAGACGTAAAGTACTGAAGTGCCGATAGACCTTCACGGAAGTTAGAAGTAATTGGCGTCTCAATAATTTCACCAGATGGCTTAGCCATTAGACCCCTCATCGCAGCGAGCTGTCTCATCTGCTGAGCAGAACCCCTCGCTCCAGAGTCGGCCATCATGTATAGTGCGTTGAATGATGGAGCTTGGATTGGCTCTTCACCTTCTTTCTCACTTACGAATGTATCCGTTGAAATTCTCTCAAGCATAACCTTAACAAGTCTTTCTGTTGTTTGTGACCAAACATCAACAACCTTGTTATATCTCTCACCATTAGTAATAGAACCTTCGTTATATTCTTCAATGATTGAGTCTACTTCAGCATATGCTTCGTTAAGAATTCCTTCTTTTTCTTTTGGAATAGTCATATCCACAACGTTAATCGAGATACCTGCTCTCGTCGCCATGTCATAACCTGTTTGCATGATACTATCAGCTAATAGAACTGTATCTTTTTCAGATCCCTTTCTATAAGCAGCATCAAGAAGCTTTCCAAGTTCTTTCTTATTTAAGTTCTTATTAATATCTTCGAAGCTTAAACAAGCTGGGATGATATCAAATACGAATGTTCTACCAACAGTCGTTTCATGTAACTGACCTGCAATACGAACCTTAATAGGTGCTTGAAGGTGTAGGTTACCTGAGTGATACGCAAACTGTGCTTCTTCTTTCGAAGAGAATACTTTTCCGTATCCACGAGCATATGGTCTAACGCGAGTCATGTAGTAAAGACCAAGAACGATATCCTGAGATGGAACGATAATTGGAGAACCATCTTTTGGAGAAAGAATATTGTTTGTCGACATTGCAAGAATACGACACTCAATTTGTGCTTCAAGTGATAGAGGAACGTGAACGGCCATCTGGTCACCGTCAAAGTCAGCGTTGAATGCAGTACAAACAAGTGGGTGAAGTCTAATTGCTTTACCTTCAATAAGTACTGGCTCAAATGCTTGAATACCAAGTCTGTGTAGAGTTGGTGCACGGTTCAGAAGTACTGGGTGCTCTTGAACTACTTCTTCAAGAATGTTCCATACTTCTTCTTTTTGTTGTTCAACCATTCTCTTAGCAACTTTAATTGTAGTACAGTGACCTTTTTCAATTAATTTGTTGTAGATAAATGGCTTGAAAAGCTCAAGGGCCATAAGCTTTGGAAGACCACACTGGTGAAGTCTTAAACTTGGACCAACAACGATTACAGAACGTCCAGAATAGTCAACACGTTTACCAAGAAGGTTTTGACGGAAACGCCCTTGCTTTCCTTTTAACATATCAGATAAAGATCTTAGTGGACGCTTGTTAGCACCAGTGAATACTTTACCTCTTCTACCGTTATCAAAAAGAGCATCTACTGCTTCTTGAAGCATTCTCTTTTCGTTTCTAATGATGATTTCAGGAGCATTAAGTTCCTTAAGTCTTCTTAGACGGTTGTTTCTATTAATTACTCTTCTATAAAGATCGTTAAGATCTGAAGTAGCAAATCTACCTGCTTCAAGAGGAACAAGTGGTCTTAAATCTGGTGGTAATACAGGGATTACATCCATCATAAACCAATCTGGTCTGTTTTCAGACTTCATGATTGATTCAACAACTTTTAGTCTCTTAACAAGTTTTGTTCTTGCCATCTCAGTTGTAGCACTTGCAAGTGATCTTCTAAGAAATTTATTTTCTGTATCAATATCTAATTTCTGTAGTAGCTCTTGTACAACTTCTCCACCCATTCCAGCTTCGAAATCTACACCTTGCTCTTTAAGTTCATAGTATTGTTGTTCAGTAATTACACGTCCAACTTCTAAACCACCTTCAACACCATCAGTTGCTGAAGAAGTTACGATAAACGCTTCATAATAAAGAACTTTTTCAAGTTCTTTAAGAGTTAGGTTTAAAAGAGCTCCGAGTCTAGATGGAAGTGATCTTAAAAACCAAATGTGAGCCACTGGAGCTGCAAGTTCGATGTGTCCACATCTCTCTCTTCTAACTTTAGAAAGAGTTACTTCTACACCACATTTCTCACATACAACACCTCTGTGCTTCATTCTCTTGTACTTACCACAGATACATTCGTAATCTTTGATTGGTCCGAAAATTTTTGCACAGAAAAGACCGTCTCTTTCTGGCTTATATGTTCTATAGTTGATTGTCTCTGGTTTTTTAACTTCACCAAATGACCACTCACGGATTGTATCCGGAGAAGCCATCTTAATTGAAACAGCTTCAACACTTACTGGATCTTTTGGTTTATCAAAAAAGTTCAAAAGGTCTTTCATCTTGTGCCCTCTATAAATACCTCGAGGACGAGCCTCGAGGAAATAAGTTATCTAAAACTATCTAAGTTCTTCTTCTTCTTTCTCTTCTTCAAGCTTAACATCTAAACAAAGTGCTTGAAGCTCTCTGATAAGAACGTTAAACGATTCAGGAAGACCTGGTTCAAGAACTTGCTCACCCTTAACGATAGATTCATACATTCTAGTTCTTCCGATAACATCATCTGATTTTACCGTTAAGAATTCTTGAAGTGTATAAGCCGCACCGTAAGCTTCAAGTGCCCAAACTTCCATCTCTCCAAGACGCTGACCACCGAACTGAGCCTTACCACCAAGTGGCTGCTGAGTAACAAGTGAGTATGGCCCTGTAGAACGAGCGTGAAGTTTTTCATCTACTAAGTGGTGTAGTTTAAGCATATACATTGTTCCAACAGTTACGTCTTCAGCAAATGCATCACCTGTCTTACCATCAAATAGAGTTGTCTTACCGTTAGTTTCAAGATCCGCTAACTTCAGCATTTCTCTGATGTCTGATTCTTTAGCACCATCAAATACTTTAGTAGAGAATCTAACACCACTAGTAAGTTTCTTCGCAAGAGTTCTAACTTCTTCATCTGAAGCTTTCTTTAACCATGCTTCAGTCTCAGGAGTGTTATAGATCTTAAAGATGAAATCTTTAAATTCATGAATTTCTCTCTGCTCTTCAAGCATTAGTCTTAACTTGTCTCCAAGTCCACGACCTGCCCATCCAAGGTGAAGTTCAAGAAGCTGTCCAATGTTCATACGTGACGGAACCCCTAGTGGATTAAGTACGATTTCAACTGGAGTACCATCTGCTAGGTATGGCATATCTTCTCTTGGTAGAACGTTTGAGATAACCCCTTTGTTACCGTGACGTCCAGCCATCTTATCACCTGGCTGTAATTTTCTCTTAATCGCTACATAAACGATTACTTTCTTAATTACACCTGGAGGAAGCTCATCACCTCTGTGAAGTTTTGCAATTTCATCAGTAGTTTTTTGTCTTACTCTGTTGATTCTGTTTCTGATATCAGCAAAGTACTCAGAAAGCTTTTCTTCAAGTTCCGCTTGTAATGGAAGGTATCCAATTAGCTCAAATGGAATTGCAGAAAGGTTTTCATAAGTAACTTCAGCACCTTTAGCAAGAAGTTCAGTTGAACCATCTTCAGAAACTAGCTTATCAGATGTCTTTGCACCTTTTAGCATTTCAGCAATTTTAAGAATCGCAGATGTTTGAATTGCTTTAATCTCAATTCTTTCATCCCTTCTTAAAAGAGTTGTTTCTTGCTCGATGATTTCTTTAGATCTTGCACAAAGTTCAACACCTTCACGAGTATATACTCTAGCGTCGATAACAGTTCCTCTAACACTTGAAGGAACTCTTAGTGAAGTATCTTTAACGTCTCCAGCTTTGTCACCGAAGATCGCCTTAAGAAGTTTTTCTTCTGGAGAAAGTTGAGTCTCACCTTTTGGAGTGATTTTACCAACAAGAATGTCACCAGATTTGATGATAGCACCAACTCTAATGATACCTGCTTCATCAAGGTCTTTTAAAGACTCTTCAGAAACGTTAGGAATATCTCTAGTGATTTCTTCTTTTCCAAGTTTTGTATCTCTAGCTTCGATTTCGAATGCTTCAATGTGAACTGAAGTAAAGATATCTTGAGCTAATAGTTCTTCAGAGATTAGGATCGAGTCTTCGTAGTTATATCCACCCCATGGCATGAACGCTACAAGTACGTTTTGTCCTAGAGCAAGATCACCATTATCTGTTCCCGGTCCATCTGCAAGAACGTCACCTTTAACAACAATATCACCCTCTTTTACAAGAGCTTTTTGGTTGTTAGAAGTATTTTGGTTAGTTCTTTGGTATTTAACTAGTTTGTAGATATCTACACCAGATTCACCATCTTTGAACTTATTTCTTTGAATAACGATTCTGTTTGAATCAACAAAGATAACTCTACCGTCTTCTTTCGCAAAAAGAACCGCACCAGAATCTCTAGCAACAACTCTTTCTGTTCCAGTACCAACGATCGGAGCATCTGTTCTAACAACAGGCACGGCCTGTCTCATCATGTTCGATCCCATAAGTGCACGGTTGGCATCATCGTGCTCAAGGAATGGAATTAGAGATGTTGCAACAGAAATCATCTGAGTTGGAGAAACGTCCATTAAATCAACTTCATCAGCATTTACAAGCGTGAATTCACCAGAAGCACGAGCTGCAATATGCTCACCTTCAAGCTTTCCATCTTTCATGTTGTTTACGTCGATCTGTGCAATTACTTTTCCTTCTTCTTGGAAGGCAGTAAAATATTTAACGTCACCAATTTTCTTGTTTTCATCAACTGTTAAGTATGGAGTTTCAATGAATCCGTATTCAGAAACTTTTGCATAAGTAGCAAGCGATGTAATTAGACCAATGTTTGGTCCTTCAGGAGTCTCTACCGGACACATTCTTCCGTAGTGAGTAACGTGTACGTCACGAACTTCGAACGATGCTCTTTCACGAGTTAGACCACCTGGCCCAAGAGCTGAAAGTCTTCTCTTGTGAGTTACTTCAGAAAGTGGGTTAGTTTGATCCATAAACTGAGAAAGCTGAGAAGATCCAAAGAATTCTTTAACAGCAGCAGCAACTGGTTTTTGGTTTACAAGATCGTATGGCATCATTGTATCAATTTCTTGAATTGCCATTCTTTCTTTAACCGCTCTTTCCATTCTTACAAGACCAACTCTAAATTGGTTTTCAAGAAGTTCACCTACAGCTCTAACTCTTCTGTTACCCAAGTGATCGATATCATCAACTCTTCCCTTACCATTGTTAAGCTCAACTAGGTAATGAACAGTTTTAACGATATCTTCCTTAGTAAGAATTGTATTCTCAACAGGAATATCTGTTTGGAACTTATAATTGATTTTCATACGACCGACACGAGACAGGTCATATCTTTCTTCATTGAAGAATAAACCATTAAATAGTGCTTCAGCAGCTTCAACAGCTGGAGGCTCACCTGGTCTTAGTCTTTCAAAGATTTTAATTAGAGCTTCTTCTTTTGTATCTGTTTTATCTACAAGAAGTGTGTTTCTAATTTGGTCACCGAAGTTAATCATATCGATATAAAGAACTTTAACTTCCTTAACACCAACTGCCATTAACTCTTGGATTTTTGCTTCAGATAAAGCTTCGTTTGCTAAGCAAATTACTTCACCTGTTTCTTCATTAAAGATATCTTCCGCAACAACTTTACCAACAACGTCTTCAACTGTTGCAGCAAGAGAAGTTACTCCAGCTTCTACTAATCTCTTAATAGATGCCTTAGAATACTTTTTACCTTTTCTAACAACTGGTTTACCAGTCTTTGGATCTAGCACGTCTTCGTTTGCTCTTGTCCCAATAAGTAGGTTTAGATCAAGTACTCTTTCAAAGTTACCATCTTTAGAAAGCTTCAGTGTTTCCATTTCGTAAAATGCATTTAGAATTTCTTCAGTAGAAAGTCCTAGAGCTTTTAGTACTACGGTTGCGTGAAGTTTTCTCTTTCTATCAATTCTAGCGAATAGAATATTTTTGTGGTCAAATTCAAAGTCTAACCACGATCCTCTATGAGGAATAATTCTTGCTGAATATAATAATTTACCACTCGAGTGCTTCTTTCCGAAATCATGTTCGAAAACAATACCTGGTGATCTATGAAGCTGAGATACGATTACTCTCTCAGTTCCGTTATATACAAAAGAACCAGTTTCAGCCATTAATGGAATATTACCGAGGTAAACTTCCTGTTCCTTAATAGAAGACACAGTTCTTTGTTCGTTACCATCTTTGTCTACTGCCACATCATAAAAAACTAGTCTAACAACTACTTTTAAAGGCGACTCGTAAGAGAGACCACGTTGTCTACACTCTTTAACAGTGTATTTTGGCTCTTCAAGAGAATAACTAACAAACTCTAGTGATACAGTTTTGTTAAAGTCATGAATTGGGAAAACAGAATTGAATACTGCTTGTAAACCAACTTCTTCTCTTTTTGCGGGTGGAACATCTCTTTGCAGGAATTCTTCATAAGAACTCTGTTGTAGAAGCATCAGGGGTGGAGTTTCAAGAACAGCCGGTGTTGAGGCAAAGTTCTTACGAAACCACTCATTAGGTCTAAAAACCTCAGTCATTTGCGGTCTCCTAGATTTAAAATATTATCGTGCACGTTATTATAGTTTTTTTTATTGTTTTTTAATTTTAAACACAAAAAGGTGTGAAGGCTTAAAGGCCTTCACACCAAAATTTTTTTTCTTTACTTAATAGTAAATGTTAAGCAATTTGTAAAATAATTACTTAAGCTCTACTTTTGCACCAGCTGCTTCAAGTTTTTTCTTGATTTCTTCAGCTTCTTCTTTTGTACAAGCTTCTTTAACTGGCTTTGGAGCACCTTCTACTAGATCTTTTGCTTCTTTAAGTCCTAGTCCAGTGATTCCTCTAACTTCTTTAATAACGTTGATCTTCTTGTCACCTGCGTCAGCAAGAATTACGTCAAATTCAGTTTTTTCTTCAGCAGCAGCTGCACCAGCACCTGCACCAGCTACAGCTACAGGAGCTGCAGATACACCAAATTTTTCTTCTAGTAATTTAACTAGTTCAGCACACTCAAGTACTGACATTGCAGAGATATGATCGATTAATTGTTCGTTTGTAATAGACATTGTAAACTCCTTCAATAATTCTTTTTTAATTAATTTGTTTTAAAACTACATTATACAAGGGCTGAATTATTCAGCGGCCTCAGCAACTACAGCACCACCGTCAGCTTTCTTTTCACTAATCGCAAATAACACTCTTGCAAGTGCAGAGATTGGCGCGTTGAAAGTCGCAAGTAATGTTCCAAGCATTTCGTCTCTAGATGGAAGGTCTGCGATAGCCTTAACATCTGCGACACTTAATACTTTACCTTCTAGTAAACCACCACGTAGTTCTACTAGTTCTTGTTCTTTTCCTAGTTCTTTAAGGGCCTTTGCTACACCTGGTGCATCACCAAAAGCGAAAGCAACTGCTTGAGTTCCTTTTAAACCAGAAAGAAGAGCTTCTGCTGCTGTTCCTTGTGCAGCTTTTTCGAAAAGAGTGTTTTTGGCAACAACAATTTTACCTTCAGCATCTCTTACGTTCTTTCTTAGACCTGTAGATACGTTTGATTTCAAACCTACTAAGTTCGTAAGAAAGATTGCTTTTGCATTATCAATGTCGGCCTTAAGCCCCGTGATAATTGCATCCTTCTCGGATCTTGTTAACATTTATTACCTCCTATATCGCTGGAGTGAGATTTAAGCAGGCCTTATGGGGCGTTAAACATTTACAGCAGCCCCACCGACTTTCATCACCTCTACGTATTATTTACTTGCACCAACTGTTGTAGCTTCTAGTGTATCAATTTTGATACCTGGACCCATAGTAGTACTGATTGCAAGAGACTTCATATATGTCCCTTTAGCACTAGATGGTTTAGCTTTGATGATTGCAGAAATCATAGCATCGATATTCTTTCTAAGATCTGAATCAGAGAAAGATGATTTTCCAACAGGAACGTGGATAATCCCGTTCTTTTCTGTTCTGTACTCTACCTTACCAGCTTTTTGCTCTTGAACAGCTTTTTCAACGTCAGTTGTAACTGTACCAAGTTTTGGGTTAGGCATTAGACCTCTTGGTCCAAGTACTCTACCGATTCTACCAAGTTTACCCATCATATCTGGAGTAGCGATCATTCTATCGAACTCTAACCAACCACCAGCAATTTTTGCGATGATGTCATCACCACCAACAAAATCTGCTCCAGCATCTTCAGCTTTCTTTAGGTTTTCACCAGAAGTAAGAACACAGATTCTAACTGTTTTACCTGTACCAGCTGGAAGAGAAATTGCTCCTCTAATCATTTGGTCAGCGTGACGTGGATCAACACCAAGTCTGAATGCTAAATCTACAGTTTCGTCGAAGTTTGCATATTTTACTTCTTTACAAAGTTTAATAGCATCATCGATTGAGTAATTTGCTGTTGCATCAACTTTTGCTAATGCGTCTAAATATTTTTTTGATTTATTTCCCATAATAACCTCAGTTGGTTCAAACGACTTTTACAAGTCTCCCAATTAGTAATCTAGCTTAATTCCCATTGAACGACATGAACCTTCAATTGTTCTCTCTGCTGCTTCTTGAGTAGCTGCAGTAAGATCTGGTCTTTTCGTTTCAACAATTTGCTCAACAATCTTCTTAGAAACTGCACCAACTGTTTCTGTACCAGTTTTTTGTGCACCTCTTTTAAGCTTCATTAAGTCCTTAAGCAAGTAAGATGCTGGAGGTGTTTTAGTAACGAATGTAAACGATCTGTCTGAATACACAGTAATGATTGTAGGAAGGATTACTCCTGCATCTTTTTGTGTTTTCGCGTTGAAAGCTTTACAAAATTCCATGATGTTAACACCCTTTTGACCGAGTGCTGGACCTACTGGAGGAGAAGGGTTAGCTTTTCCACCTGGAATTTGTAGCTTAATGAAACCTGTAATTTTCTTAGCCATTTTTAACTCCTGCGAACTTTAAGTTCTACCAACTAATTAACCTATTTTTTCAACCTGAGAGTAATCTAATTCAACTGGTGTTGGTCTACCAAAAATTGAAACGTTTACCTTCAGTTTTCCTTTTTCATTTACAGCTTCTACAGTACCGACGAATGAAGCAAATGGACCTTCAATAACTTTAACTTGCTCACCTTCAGCAAAGTTAACGCTTGTTCTAGTCTTCTTAACTCCACCTTCAGACTTACCTGTCATATATGCCGCTTCTTCTGCAGAAAGTGGCGCAGGCTTATCCGCTGTTCCACCAACAAAACCAGTGATTTTATCAGTATCTTTAACAAGGTGCCATGTCTTATCATTCATGACCATATTAATCAATACATAACCAGGAAAAAGTTTTTTCGTAATTGTACGCTTCTTTCCACCTGCATGTGTTGTTACTTTTTCTTCAGGTACTACGATTTCACCAAAGTACTCACCTAGTTTGTGGTTTACGATACGCTCTCTAAGAGTTTTCTGTACCTTACCTTCTTGCCCTGTTAGTGCTTTAGCAATGTACCACTTCATATCAGCTGCATATGCTGATACTTCTTCAGAAGTTGTTTCTTCTGATGTTACTTCGTTTGAATCAACCATTTTTAATCCTTATTAAAGAATTGTATCTAGTAATTTTCTAAACCCTAAGTCTACAAGTACGAAAATTCCACTTATAATACTTAAAGCTATTACCAATCCTATTGTCGTTTTTAGTACGTCATCTTTTTTCGGCCACATAACTTTTACAAGTTCAGAGTAAACCCTATCGAGGTGCTCTGAAGCCGACTTATTTTTAATTACAGAAACAAAAATAACTACTGCTACTGCAATACCAACTACTTGAATTGTAATCGGAAAGTTTGGCACTTTCGCTTCCAGGTCAAACCATTCACCCATTTGTTCAAGAAAACGAATAACTACTAACCCGCAAATTCCACTTACGATAGCTAAAAATGAATTAATCCATTTTTTACTGTCTTCACTTTTTATGAGAGACATGCTCAATTCCTTCTGTTTAAATTAGTTCTATGACAAAGTATCAGACTTATATCTCTTAAAAAGAAGTATTTGTCCAGCATTTTGCAAAAAAAACCTATCAATAGATATGATTGTAATTGACACGTAGAGACGTTTTTTGAATAAATGAGTGGCGGGCGCATAAGGATTCGAACCTTAAACCTACTGATTTGGAATCAGCCGCTCTACCATTGGAGCTATACACCCGTATTATTGTTTGAACAAATTACAGAAATTCACAACTTAAGTCAATCAACTATTCTAATTTTTTGCGAAAAAAAAGGGCCCCGTAAGAGGCCCTTCATATTCTTTGTTTAATTTAAAAATTAAGCAAGGATTTCTGATA
>NZ_AUNI01000002.1 GCF_000447795.1 Bacteriovorax sp. Seq25_V
AGACCTTTCTTCTCACCTTCAAGTTTTCCGATCTTATCTTTTAGGCCACCGTTTTCACCCATAAGAGTTCCAACTTTTCCTTGAAGGCCAGCAACCTCACCTTTAAGTTGTCCAACATTTTCAGCAAGACCTTTCTTCTCACCTTCAAGCTTTCCGATCTTATCTTTTAGGCCGCCGTTTTCACCATTAAGAGAGCTAACTTTTTCTTGAAGGTTTTTAATGTTCTCAATTTTTTCTTTTACTTCTTTTTGTAAATTATCTTTAACTTGAGATAACTTTGTTACATCATTTTTTAGTCCAGTATTTTTTGTATTTAACTGGGCAACTTGTTTATCAAGTTCCTGCTTTTGATTATCTAATTGTTCAATCTTTTGATTTAAGTCTGCGATACTTTTGTTTAATTCTGCGTTCTTAGAATCTTTTGTCTCTACCATTTTTTGTAGCTTAACATTGGCAGAGTTTGATTCATTTAGATCGTTACTTAATGTATTAATCGTTGAAACTTTTTGAACAACATCCTTCTCTAATTTCTCAACAGTTTTATTAAGTTCTTGAACCTTAACAACTTTCTCTTTAATTTCATTTTGTTTCGCTTCAATTGTTTTTACAAGTTCAGCGTTTTGAATTTGCATTCTTTCTGTTTTTTGTTGTTCTTTATTCAGCTCAGTAATCTTTTGAGTCAGATCTTGTTGAGTTTTCTTAATTTCATCATCTGATTTTTTAAGTTCAACTTTTTGGTTTTCCACGACTTTAGTCGTTTGTTCAACCTTAGTCTGAAGCTCCTTAATTTCAGTATTACTTTCTACTATTTTCTTATTTAAATTTTGAGTCTCAGTAATTTTCTGTGCAATTGTTTGTTCTAAACTTTGATTTTCTTGCTTTTGTTTTGCTAGAGCTGCTTCAACACTTTTAATGTTTTCTTTCTTGTCTATTATTTCTTGTTCAAGATTTTGTTGAATAGTTTTTTGCTGTACGATATCTGACTTAAGGCCAGCGATCATTCTATTATTATTTTCATCTTGTATCTTTAATTGATTATATTTTTGTTTCTCATTTTCAAGTGTTGCCATTGACTCAGCAACCTTACTTCTAAGTTTGGCCATATTCCCATTTAAAAGGTTGATAGATGCTTCTTTCTCGCCTTTTTCTTTCTCTAATTCCTGAATAGACGCTTTCAATTGGTTTTCTTTAACTTGCGCTGACTTCATCTCTTGCTCAAGTTCTTTTCTTTTTTCAACTTCAACTATCTTTTGATTTTCTACGACTTTCTTCTGCTCTTGGACTTCTTTGATTTTCTCACTAAGAATTTTCTTTTGTTCAACTTCTTGATTCTTTTGTCTCTCTAACTGCTCTACTTTTGAATACAATGTATCTTGAATCTTCTTTGTCGCTTCAAGGTCAACAACCTTCTCTTTTAATTCTTCTTCTAATTTTTCAACTTTCTGTTTTCTATTTTCTAGAACTTGCTCAATTCTTTTTTGATCTTCAACCTTCTTAGCAATTTCTTCTTGCTTCTTCTTAAGGTCTTCAACAAGTTTCTTATTTTTAGTTGACTGCGAATCTAATTCACTTTGAAATTTAGCAACTTGATTTTGGATTTGCTTCTGTTCTTGCTTTTGCTTCTCTAGCATTTTTGTCAAGTTATCCATTTTTGACTTTTTATCTTCAAGTTCCTTCTGAGCTCTATGAATTTCTTTCATTCTCTCTTTAATAACATTATCTTTGTCCATGATTTCTTTTCTTAGGTTTTGATTAACCCCAGCTATTTCCTTAGCTCTTTTCTTTTGATTTCTTAATTTCTCACCAACACTATCAATAATCGCATCTTTCTTTTCTTGTTCTTTAACAAGTTCATCCATAACCTTCTGATTATTCTCTAACTTCTGTACAAATTGATTTAATTCAACAACCTTCTTTGTAATAACATTCTTGTATTGAGCTACTTCACTAATGGATTGTTTAATGATTTCTTTCTTTGCTTCAGTATTTTGGGCCTGTTCTTTCGAGACCATCCCCTCAAGTTCTTTCTCATGCTTTTGCTCTTGAGCTGCTTTTTGCATTGAAGAAACACCGACCTTAATAAGCGCGAAAACGAACATAACGAGGAAAACGATCGCCATTGTCGTGAACATATCACTATATGAAGACCAGATTGTTCCATCTTCTTGTTTTTCTCTATTCTTTCTCATCTGAGACCTCACAAAGTCCTTTAATCAACACCTAGGGGATATCTTAACGATTTTGATAATCAATAGAAGTTGTGTTACCTGCTGAAGCTTCAGAACTCTTTAAATCAGACTACTTACAAAGAAAAAATTTATCATTTCAACTATTTATCTAATTTTTAAGATATCTGCACAATTGCACATATTGTTGGGCAGTAACTAACCAAAACTATCTGCCTACAAGTATTGCCTATCAGATTTTCAATCTTTTCGGGCTCGGACGTAATTACAATCACTTACTCACTACAAGACAAGAAAACCTAAAAAGTCAGTTATATTAAATTTAAGTAGTTAGCTAATCTTTCGATAAGGAGATTGCACTCTGAGGGAATTGTAGTGAATATTAAAAGGATTTTTACATTTATAGTTTCAATCATCGTGATGACATCACTGCTGTCGTCGTGCACACCTTCAACAAAAAACAGTAGAAAAACGGCGACTACTACAGATACAGACACATCAACAGAAGTTGATAGTCCAACATACGAAAGCTCAAATAATTACTTTGAATACTCGAATACAAAATACGCAACAAACTTTACGACGAGCTACACATTTGATGACAATCTTTACTTCAAAGGTAGTGCTATAAACTCTTATGTTCAATCAAATGCGAGTACCGTTGTTTGTACTGTTTTCCATTACACTGGACTTCCAGGAGTCGTTGGATCTAGAAACCTAGTAGTCGCAGGTCTTCCAAGAAGTACAATAAATTTTGCAACTAATACAAAAGAATATTATTACTCTCTCAATTTTAAAACGATTAACAAAGAACAAAATGTTTCGTTCTGCAGCGGAGCAGACTTTACGAGTAAAGTTACCGCATCGTTTGGCGGGGACTTTGTTTATGATCTAGATGAACTTTGTCCAACGTGTAGTAATATCTCATATCAAAACTCACAGTTTCTTGTTTCAACAACACTTGGTGTAGTTCCAAAGACACTAAACCAAACAGTGCTTGGTCTAAAAGTAGCTTTTGGCAACACTACTTCAACTGGTGGACTATGCACGACTAACTCAGAATGTACTAGCCTAGGTCTTAATTGTTGTATTAATGGACAATGTGTTCAAGATGGTGCACTTATTAGAACGTACTCTTCTGGAGACTCAGAATATAGTGACTATCTTTCTGCACTATTAAGTGTTTCGAATGATCCTTCAACAAAGAAAAACTACCCTCAATTCTATTATATTTGTGGAACGAACCCAACAACACCAACTGATGATGAAGATGATGAAGATGAGTTCACAGCAGAAGAGCTTTCACAAATCCAAGTAGAGAAATTAAGAGACCTTTATGAATGTACAACTCCTATTGAAGGAGAAATGGGGATTTGTACCACAACATATACTAATGCTCTACCAAGTTCGACCGCCTTCGTTACAGGGGAAGATGATAGAGACTTTAGTGAAATTTATACTGGTTCAAATGGAGCACTCCACTCTATCAAAGAAATTATTTATCAAGGTGAGACGATTTATAGTTCAACAGTTGATGGAACAGGAAATGTAACGATCTCTGGTCGTAACGATAACTTAACAGATACAACAAAAGTAGTTCTTTCCAAGGCGTATGATGCAGACAACAAGTACAAAGATCTAAAAATTCGCTATATGATTGACGCCTCTTGTGTGGCCATCAACTCAAGTCTAGCAAGATGTTATAAAGAATATGTTCAATCACAAGACTTAGGAAAAGTGACTGATCACTGGCCAGCGACAAACAGTTTTAAGATTCCTGCTTACGCAGCGACTGATAGAGATATTATCGTTACTGTTGATGACGCAACAAAAACAAAAGTTGATATTACAGACAAGGATCTTTATACAACAGATCTAGACAAGTGGTATCTTGATACAAATACGACAACCTCAGTTAATACTAACCAGGTTGTTTTCACCTACTCAAGCTTAGCTGCACAACCACAGCAAAAAGTAAAAATTACTTTTTATGTTGATACAAGCTCAACATTTAATAATGTTTTAAATTACAAAAAAGCAGCACTTTCTGAAATTGGAAATCTTTGCGCATGCCCAAAAAATGATTGTTCTCTACAGGAAGTTCTCGATGATAATTCTAATGTCGTAAATTATGAATGTAAGTATCCAGATCCAGATCTTCCAGAGCCACCTCTTCAACAGCAAGTAGTTGTATCAACAAAGAATACTCCACACCGTCATTTTACAACTAATGGTGTTGCAAAAACAGATCTAACGACAGCAGAAATCCTAGACTCTCCAGAGTTACAACAAGAAGGGACTGCTTTCAAATATGATAATTCTAATCTTCTAACACCTAACAATCTAACTCAAGATGTAGGTTTCAATGAAATCTATGGTAGTTTTACATACACATCAACTTCTGCACAACCAGCAAAACAAGTACTCGTTAAAAAAGGTGTAACTTATGATATTTCATCAGAGGATGGAACTTTTTCTACATGTTTCTACTGTGGAACTGACTACTATTCTTCATTAACTAAATTATTTCCAGATAACTTCTATTATGGTGCCGGAGGTTATAAACCTTACCTTGCATCAGCAAGTAAGCTATCGCCTACTTCTGACTCAATTAGAGCTGATGACTTAAACTTTGGTAGAGCATGCTTTGTGCCAACAACAATGCTACCATGGAGTCATACAGACGATACGACAACATACCTACAAAGAAGAAAAAGACTTAGCACTCAACACTTCTTATTCGCAAATGGTTATAATAGAGACTGGTATGGATTTGACTATGGCAGCCTAATTGGTTCATTTGATGGAGTAAGATGGTTCTCTATTGGATCAAAAAGAAGAATAAAAGCTACATCGAACAAATTGTTCCTAGCTATTAATTCATATTTCTCTGATCTCAATGGAGAGAGTTCCTATAATGTTTTAATTCAAGATTCTACAATCAATGGACCTAACTCTTTTCCGACTACAGACTTCGAAACAGATGGGGCCCAATGCCAGCAAGTACACTCTTGTAATAAAGATAGTGATTGTGCTGCAGCGCTTGGATGGGATTATGCGTGTGAAAATGTAAGTACCATTTCATCACGCTTCCCAAAATTTGATGATAACGCAACAGAGCTATACTACCCGAACGCTTCTGTAGAAAAACTTCTTTCTCTTACTGGTCCTTATACAGGTTCGACGAAGAGATGTGTATACAAAGGAAAAGGAAGTATCTGCTCTCCTACACTTGGAAGCTTAAATGCATCAACAAACTATTCAGGAACAGCAAGCCTAAGATTAAACACTTGTTCTGCGAACAATTACTGTCAACCACTCAATGGCTCATCTACACCAAGTGTATTTAATACTAAAATTAATCGCTATGGTAAGTCTGTCAAAATAAGAAACTTACAAGAAGACGCTGTTGAAGTGACCAGTTTTGGACTTCAAGCTCCACTAATAGGTCGTCCAGAAAATTACCAAGGAACAGATACTGCTGACTCAACAATTTTAAATATTCTTTCTGACAATAATGTAAATGGAATATGTCTACCAGGAAAAGCTATGTTTGGTAGTACAACAAGTGCTGCTCAAAATCCATACTTCAGTGACTTGTTTTCGAGATCACCTAATACAATTGGAGATCCGGTAAATAACCTTGGAAAAACAATGGACGTAACATCACTAAGTGGTTTTGACACGGCCTTCTATAATTCATGTCCTGTATTTAACTCTGAAGGGAATTATGCAATTCTAGAAAGTGGACCAACGGCAACAAGATTAAATGACACTGCTATTTCAGTATTTGCATCAACACAAAATTTAAGTACAAAACAATTAGATATATTCTACACAGCTGGCCTAATAGATGAGAAGGCCACTAAAGATTTTGAGAGTGAGATTATTTCTAGTGTATCACTTAATAATAATTCATGTCTTAGAGCTCCGGGAAGCACATGCTTCACAGATTTTGATTGTGCTCCATCTAAGCACATTGCAGATAAATTAAAATCAATTTCAACTTCGGATCTTGGCTCTTCACTTAATATATATGAACTACTTTTCTGGCAAGAAAACCTTGTTTGTTCACAACCATCTAAAACTACTGATAGTAGTTACGACATTAGAAATAACAGATGTTGTAGAGAAGTAGATAAGACTATCACAATCCCTACAACTGATATTGCCATGAGAATTGAGTCAAAATCAAAAAGAGTAATTTCTAGCGTAGGCGTAGACAACTCTAAAATTCCTGGAACAGAAATTGCGATGACTGATCCAACGAGATACAGCCGAACTGCTTCTTCAAAGTACTTTGTAACTCAAGAAGGTACAGTGAAGAATATGCAAGTAGCTGTTGATGATACATGTGCATCAGGAACATGCTCTGACATGGATGACTTTTTAAAACAATACGAGGCACTCTCCACTATTGCAAAAAGAACTTGTTGTTCAGAAAACTGGGTAAGAAACTTCCAAAACTCATCGAATGTTCCAAGTGGACATGACTGGAAACCAGAGAAATTTCAAAAACCAAATGTAACTAATTTTAAGTGTTTAAATTATACAGATATCTCAAAGACTAATTGTGCTGATCCATTTGATCCTACACAATGTACTTCAAGAGAGATTACAACTGCAGAAGCGACGACTTTAAACAAATGGTTTAGTAGCTTTGAGTTGTCAGGGATTCCAAACGTTGCAATTAATGACCCAAGCCCTTCTGTAACTAGCGACTACTTATGCGAAAGTGATCCTTCAAGTTTTGTTCCAGGATTTATCGCTGACACGTACTCACCATCAGACTCTGAGTATATAGATAGTAGTAATCTTAGATACCTAAAGGCAAATGATGCAACAGCAATGACTAATACAACAAAGCAAATCTTTTCTGATGATACATTCTCTTGCTGTCTACCCGCAGGTAGTGATGTAGCAGACACTGAAAGCGAGACTGTTTGCTGTACAGGGTATGTGAACCCAACAACAAAGAAGTGTGCTCTTAGAAATTATAATGATGTTTCTGTTTACCTAAATCGTTATGTATCAAGTGAAGCACAGGATCTTCCAGCAACAAATTTTGATCCAAAAACAGGAGAAATTAAAGATGCGGCCGTAGCTGTTCAGGTTGCTTGCGAAAAGAGAATCTGTGCAAGTGGTTACCTAGCCTATGGTGTTGCTTACGGAAGTTATAAGTACAACAATATCGCCGACGATGCTCAATTAACAAACGTTAATAGATTTATAGAGAATCTATCTTCAGATGATGAAGTAGGACTTGCTACTTTATTTAGTGAAGGCCTGAAATGGAATAATCATGTCTATTGTGTACCTGAAGAAGTTGCCAACAATCTTTTAAGTGCAGGATACACAGTATTTAATTGTAACTAAGTTAAGATCACAACTAAGATAGCAATAAAAATCCTGTAATACATGAAATAGCAGAAATTTATTCGACGAATAAGTTTCATGAAATAGTGAATTGTCACAAGACCAGTAACGAAAGATACAATCATTCCAATAATACACATATCCATTGAAAATGAAGCACCTGTCTGTCTAATCTCGTAAAATTTGAGGGCTGCCCCTGCTAGTATAAGCGGAAGGCTTAACAAGAAGGAAAATGAAGAAGCATCGTGCCTATCAAGCTTCATCACTCTTGCTGCTGTAATCGTAATCCCAGATCTTGAAACACCAGGAAAAATAGCAAGAACTTGAGCTAGTCCGATTAGAATAGAAACCTTTACACCAGACTTGCCAGAAAGAGGGCTATTCTCTTGTGCGAAGTATTTATCTGACAAATAGAGTAAAACACCAAAAAATGCTAAATTAAAAGCAATCAGTCCACTGTGGCGACCAACTTCTTGAGCAAAATCTTTAAGTATCAGGGCCAAGACTCCACTAAAGAAAGTAGCGATAACGAAGTTTGTTCCATACATGTCCTTACTTTTTCCTGCAATGAACATAAAGAATGATTTCCCAATTTTAAGTAGTTCTTTATGAAAATATAATGAAACAGCAAGAGCTGTTCCTACATGCATCGCGAGATCAAAAATAAGACCAGGATCTTTAAAGTGTGCGAGCTTTGGAAACAGTGCCAAATGCCCCGAACTTGAAACTGGAAGAAACTCTGAAAGACCTTGAATAAGGCCGTAGATTACTCCAAAAAAAATATCATAAAGATTTGTCATCAACTACACCAAAAAATTTAACATCGTTTAATTGCAATGCCCTCATCATGTCAGTGTATTTCTTTACTGTCACTTTACTAAAAGGCACATTAGATTCTTTCATTTTTAATTGCCAAACAACGAAAATTCTTTGCATGCTTGCGATAAAGAGTTTTTGGTATTCACTGCTTTGATTAAAAGAATCTTTACCTTCTTGATAATAGTAGTCTTGTAAGTACTTTTCAAATGATTTCAACCCATTTGGCGAAAAATCTTTAAATCCTATAAAATCGACGATTGAGATAGGATTAAATAGATAATCTTTCTCCCACTGCTTAGATTCTTCAATAACCTTACTACCCCATTTCGCTTTATAGAAAAAATTAGCACTGAAAACTTCACTAACTTCTTTATCAAAACGATTTTTCTCCCAAACAATCTCATAGATCACTGGTCTTAGTTCATTATAAGTAAAAAATCTTTCACGGTACTGATCACTAAAATCATCTTGAAAAATTGTTCTAATAAATAGCTCATCACCTCTTTGTACAAAGTCAATCTCTTGAGAATTTTCTTTTCCAAGTAATGTGAATAATCGATCTTTTAAGATGAGATATGGAAAGATATTAATTCTCCCCTTTTTAAGAAGCTCCAAACTACCAAGTGGCGTGGCCAATAAAGAATTTGTTAAAAGTTCAAAAAGCTCATTCTGCGCAACTGGAGAAATACTTAAATCTTCCTTATCTTCTGTAATATTTGCAAACTCGTTAAACTCACGACTAAGCACAGGATAAAAACTATCAAACAGAGGATAATTATCTTTTACAATTTTAATAAGCTTATAAAAATCAAATCTCTTATTAATTTTAAAAATTCCTTTAAGGCCAAGAGACTTATCCCATATTGAAACTATCGGGCGATAAATAAGAGACCCCTTTGTTCTACGAATCTCATATGATGGATTGACCTTAAATCTCCCCTCATCAAGATCAGTAAACGTCATAAAAAGAAGAGACTTAGAGCCATAATTTTCAAAGAGATCAAAGTTTCTCTTTTTAGAAATTGGTACTTCTTTGGTTGAAACTACTGAAACCTTCGGTCTTAGCAAGTAGCTTGCGTTATAAAGAAAGGGCGCAAAGTAAGCACTACCAATAAGCATCAAAGATAGAGCTGGCGCAAAAATTAAAGAGAGAACTGAATTTGATGAACGCAATTCAGTTCCAAAAATCATATCGGAAACTGGTTTTTTATCAAACTTTGAAAGAAATATATCGAGAGGCAAGAGAATGATAAAAAGTGGAAGAGCTAGACTTCGCAGGCAAACCGAAACTCTTGTTTGCAAATTGTCATGACCCTTAAAACTCAAACCAGAAAAAAGGTGTCCCAAGCTCTTCTTCAAAAATAGTGAACAATAAAATCTAAATATAAAGAATACGATAAGAGACAGAGCAGTTTGCTTTTGGTTCAACGACCAAGAGGAATCCATCAGGCCATATTTTTGAAGATTCATATAAATTGAGGCTTGACTCAATAAAATGAACGAGAGCAGATAACTTATAAAATAATCTATTATTAATGAGGTAAATCTTCGAAATCCTGTCAAGGCATATCCCCTTCTAAGTACCTGAAATTTTGAATATGCCAATACTTGTGACAAGTTTTGTGGCCAGTCAAAATCAGAGAATGAACTTCTGGCACTAGCGGCCGATCATTCGATCAAGTACATGAAATTACTAAAGAAATTATACCTAGAATGACCAATTTTGAGCAAGTGGGAGACAAAAATACCCTATTTTTTATGGGTATTCTTTAAACGTTGTTAAAATAAAGTTGTACCACTTAAAGCCGATACGCCTAAGGTATTGAAATCTTTGTTAGGGGAAAATAAGTGAAAAGGTCAACACAGACGAAAAAGAAAAATATTACTCAGAAACTCAGAAAGCTTTGTGCATACTCAACTTGCCTTTCTTTGACGATGACATCTTTTCCAGCTTTCGCGGGTCCTTCAAATATTATGGGCGAAGTGATGGATTCTTTTTCAGGCAATAGCGGAAGTAATATTACAAATGCTGCCCAACAAATTTTCACAGGAGTTACACAACTTGCTCACCAGATGCAACCGCAAAGTCCTGGAACACCTGACCAAATTAGAGCATGGCAAACCCTACAAGTCGATGCAAGAAATAATATCGGTGCAGATGCTTCAGGAATGATTAGACACTTCATGTTTCCTAATTGTCTTGTTCCACCTGATAAAACAGCTAAACCATCAAACCTATGTGAGGAAAGTGCTCCAGACTATATGGCACAAGGGCTAATGACGACAGGGCAAGACTATATCAACATGTATAAGAAATATGTTGGAGGAGCTCAAAACTCAGCATCACCAGTAGGACTTCAATGTTTAACTAATTCAGTAAATGATCTTAAAGATAGTGCAAATACAATGCTTGGAGAGCTTGAAAAAATGCTCAATGCATTTGATGCTATCCAGAAGAATTTTGAGAACTCACAACAAGTTAATCTTAAGACGATGAAAGAGCTTGATGCTGAACTTAATGGGATCGGTAAAAGAGCGAGTCAAGATTTAAAAAACAAAGACTATACAAAAGATTTTCCAAAAGAATGTAATGATCTAATCAAGGGGGGAGTAAATTCACTTATTAAAGGAAATGGTTTCGTTGGTCTTCAGGACAATTTTATTAACTCTGACAATACGGCCAGTAGATATCGTGGAGCATCACTCAAGGCTAAAAAGCAAAGTTTTGAAGATGACCTTAAAAAAATTACAGAAAAGCTAAAAAATGCAGGTTCTGATTTATCATTTATCGAGGGTAGTACCTTCTTTAATGGTGTAGAACATTCAGGAATTTTAAAAGCTGCACTAACTGCAGAACTCGCACCACTTAAAATTGATATCCAAAGAACAAATGCAATACTTAGTAAACTTGGAATCTCAACTCAGATTCCAGATATTCAATCTCCAACATTTCAAGCAGATCTTGATAAAGTAGTAAGTCAGGCTCAAAATGAATATAAAGATACTTTTATTCTAAATTGTATGAAAGGAACAAGTGGCGTAGCTCACTCTACAACAATTAATAATATTATTGGAGAATTTGAAGACCTTGCAACAGGAGGAAGAGGTAATACCCTGAAGAACTTTAAAGATGATGCTTCAAGTAAACTGCTTAACTCTCAAACGATCAGTTCTCTAGATGCCAACATAAATATCATCAATAACAATAATATCAGAGTTAGTGCAAAAAGTAGCGACAACAAGATGGGAAAGAAAACACTTTCTCAATACTACGCTGATTTAAAAAATGAATGTACTCTAATTTATGATGGAAGACTTAAACCAGCAAATGGCGATACATCTGCCGATCTTTATAGAAATTACACAGAGCAAGCTAAAAAAGAGATCGCAAAAATCAAAGAGAAAGTATCAAGTTTAAAAGCTCCTTCAAATTCAGGCGCGAAGTATGGCTCTATAGAAATGGCCGCAAGAGAAATTGCAGAAAGCTGTAACGGTAAAAAACCGACAAGTGAAATGTGTACGGAAGACGATGTTTATTCACAGGACTCAGGTTCATTTTGTTTTAAAAAAGCTGAATACTGTTCTAATACACTTAATGCTTGTAAGTTAACAGCTCAAAAATATGTTGCAGATAAGACTGCAAAACTAAAGGCGACAGCTGACCTATATAATGCAGCAGTTGCATCTCTTGAACAACAAGCAAATGGTATTGTAAGTAATATTAATACTTATGCAGAGAACATGACAAAGAATCTTCATGCGAAGTTATTCCCTGGAGGAATATCTCCTCAGGTAAGAGCTGCTTACGGAATTTCAGCGCAAAGTGGATATCAAATACCTGAAGCAGTAAAAACTATCAACTTACCTATTACAGATACTGAGTTATCAGGAATGCTAACAAAAGGTATCAAAAATGGTCAGATTGATCTTAAAGAAATGAAAGCGCAAATGACAAAGAACGTTGCCGCAATCAAGAAGGCTATTAGTCAAAATGTAGCAGATCAAATAGCAAGGGCGAATGAAATTATTAAAGGCAATGAAACAAAGTGGTCAGAAGAGCTTGAAGCATGGAGAGGAATCATTGCAACATGTGATCAAAACATCAAAACAAAAGCTGCAAATATGCAAAAGATGGCCGCTGAAGCTGCAGAAACAGCAAAACAAAATAATCTTGAAAGACAAGCTCTTTGTACAGAAATTAAACTTAAATGTACAGGAGACGGAAATGTTGATGATCTAGTGGAGAAAGTATCTGAGTCCGCTCACCTACTTAATCCTGACATGATTGGTTTTGTTCAATCATGTAAGCAATCAACAACAAATAGTGATGAAGAAAAACCAACTAAATTCGAAATCTATGAGAGCTACTGTGAGGATGCGGGATCAGGTACGGAGCTTCTAGACTCGATGAAAGAAAGAGTACTCGCACAAATTCCTGACAATCTTTCAGAAAGTGAAGCAGAAGAGGTTAAAAATTATCTTGATGATCCAAATGCTAAGCTTGAGGATGAAACAAAAGAGAAAATTTATACTTCTTATATAAACTTATTAAAAGGCTATAGAAAGCTTGTTAAGGCAAATACTGAAGAAAATAATAATATCTGTAAAATTTCAGCTGTAGACATTGATGCGACATGTGCAGATAAGGCTAAAAACACTGACGGAACAGTTAATGACTCTAGATATAAACAGTGTATTAAAGATGAGAAAGAAAACTCCAAACCAGAGAACAACTCAAACGTTGCAAAAGCAGCAAGCTTCCTATCTTTAATTGAACAGGAAAAAACACAGAAACGAAGTCTTCTTATTGGAGAGAATTACTCAGGTACAAGCTGTGCAAGTATTACTGGGAACGGGCTTCCTAAATCAATGATGCAAAACTTTGGAGAAGACTCAATTGATGGCTTTAGTCCAAACACAAATTTCCGATAGGAATATTAAGAATTTATAAGAATCAAGAGGATTCAAAAAATGGTACGTTGGCGAAACACATATTTAAAAACTTCTATAGCACTACTAACTGTAGTGCTGTTGAATTCGTGCGTTGAACCTAAAAATCGTGCTTCATCCTCTTCTGCAGTTTCAAATTCCAAAAGCTCAGTCAGCGCTGGTTATGGTCGTGTTCTTTTAAATAACCCAATAGTTCTTTCTGGAAATGCTAGCCTTTCACAAGACTACGATCTAGGAAAACTTCTAAGTAAGCAAGTTCCAATTACAAATAGAACAACGCTTTCTAAAGATTGCACGTGGCAAACTAATTGTTTGACAGTTACAGAAGATGAAAATATCGAGGCATTCACAAATAGTGACACTCGTTGGGCATATCCTGTTCTTAGTACTGAATTTCTTCAAATCAATGTTTTCTATCATTTGAATAAAATAATGAATACATTCTTTGGGAATCTTTCGGCCCTACTAAATTCAGGCTTTGTTACACCATATCTTGATCCAACTGATCCAAACTCTCCTTACCCATCAAGTCTACCGGAAAGTCTATTCAGTCGAAGTGCAGCTGTTCGCCAAGGAGTTGGTCTTACCGCTTACGCAGACTGTGGGGTGAAGGATAATGCATACTATGACTCGGGTCTCTTTGTATTATGTTTTGGTTATGACTCGATCTATAGTGACAGAGTAAAATTTGCTCAAGACGCTTCAATTATCTATCACGAATACGGACACACTCTAGTAGATATAATGATGAATATGAGAAACGCGGCTGCACACTATGATTCAAATCCAACGGAAACTTTCAACAACAGAAGTTCGTTGGGATATTCTTCATATGATGAAGGTGGTGCACTAAATGAAGGTATTGCTGACTTTTTTAGCTACTATATTACTGGACGTACACATTTTGGTGAGTGGGCCGCAGGTCGCTTCAATGAGGCTTCAAGACCAATGAAAGAAGATGATTCTCTTCACGCAGCAGGACTCTCTCCAGATGAAACAGGCAGACTCTCCTATCCAGATTATTTGACTTATAACCCAAACAGCCCTACCTCAAAGTTTGAAGATATTCACTATGCAGGACAGATTATTTCTCACTACCTGACGGCGTTAAGTGAGGATCTTGTTGATAAATGCTCAATGACAAAAGCTGAATCTCTAAGAGCTGTAGCTCATGTTTTAAATGAGACTCTTTCTGAACTTGGTGATTTGACAGCGACTGGAAATGAAAGCTTGAATGGAACGACTAATTATACTATTAACATGAACCCATCGCTTGCTAAAGAATGGCTCCAATCTGTAAACCCAATCACATTTCGAAAATTAGCACAATACATGGCAAAGTACTTAAAGAATATCTTTGTGGTTAACAGTAATTCAGCGTGTGCTTCAGGTAACTATACAACTGATGATGTCGAATCACTCTTAGACCAGTATGGTTTACTACTCTTTAGAAGTTATAACGATAATGGCAATGGAACATCTCCACCATGGGCAACAGGAATTACAAAAGTAAATGCACTCAATAGAAAAAAGTCAGAGCTTTTAAGTAAATCATTACTACAACTTGAATCAAGAAATGATTACAGTAAATATACAATCTTTGATGATCAACAAACTATAATTGATATCATCGAAGGGATGTCAAGCTCAAACCAAATAGATGCGAATACGATATCGACATTAACTCCAGCGAACTTTGGTTATAATAACGGAAATGGAAAAATCAGTCCTGGTGAAGTTGTTGGTGTCTTTGTTAACCTGTACAACAATTCAAACTCTACAATGGGTGGTGTTCGTGTACTTGCAAATGACTGGGCGTATATGCAAGACAGTAAACCATGTTCTAACCTCTCTGATACATTCCCATCAACAACACAAGGTGGAGTTACTTGTACTGATGTCACAAGCACAAATTTCAGTGATGGCGGCAGAATGATGCCAGTTTGTATGCTCGAATACAATGACGGAAGTTCGACTAAGATTCTATCCCAAACTGATTGGTTCGATAAAATGAAGACTGAAAATGGACTTCTAGCTAAAGACTGTCTTGATAGTACAGATACATCAACTTGTATGTTTCGAGCAATTAAAGGAGCAGATTTCCAAAACCTATCGAAGATTGATCCAAAATCAAATTGGCTTGAATCCACGAAAGACTCAAATGGAAATCCAAGATTCACGAGAGGAAACCTTATCTATTTCGAAGTAAATAAAAACATTCCATATGGTACAAAAGTGATTTGTAAACTGCGTACAACTTTTACAAATTGTGATGATTGTCATCATGACCAATCAATCACAGATGCTTCCCTCACAGGAGACGATTATGCTGACTGGAAGTATGCAACAGAAGCTCCATTTAATATCATAAATTTGATTTTTGAGATCTCAGAATAAGATGAATAAGAAAAAAATTATTGTTTTCATCCTTACCTTCTCAATCCTCGCAATTATTGCGATCCTGATCAAAATCAACAAGCAGCAAGGTACTCCAGATACATTTTCAAATCCTAAACAGGAAAGTAAAAATACTGACTCAGAGTTATCAAAGGAAGAACAGAAACATCCTGATGTTTACAGTGACACAACAAAATCTTCTCAAGATGAAACAAGAACTGAGGTAAAAACTCACGATAATATCAGTCCTGAAGAACTAGAGAAAATAACGAAACTTCTAGCCGAGAAGAATCCTCTCTACAAAGTCGAATCAATTAAAATTGATAGAATTTATGATAATACTAAATATGAAGTCACTATTAAGACTGTTAATAAAGGGCTAAATCACTATATCAAGGCCTACCTCGATCCAAATACTGGCGTTTTATCAAAGACTTGGGGCGGGACACGCTATGAAAATCGCGACCATATGATAATTCCTGTAAAAAAGTAAATTTAAATAAAGATTCTTGAAAACTTCGTAAAAATTTGTAACAATGCAGGCATGAAGAAACTGATTTTCTCCCTCATTCTTTTTACGAACTTTACCTTTGCCTTAGAGGCAACAGATTGTTTGCAAATGAGTCAGGATAAGATTATTGATATCTCAAATGAGACAGTTTTTAACGTAAATAGAGACTGCAAATCAGAAGATAGAGCAATCGAAGTTCAGAATTTGGCCTTTAAGTTATACCCGTACGGGGAAATTACAAATCTTGAAACAAGAGAGTCTACAATAGATGAGGCCATCTCAGTTCTAAAAGATACTGACTCGACTTACAAAGAAACTGAAGATCTTATTAAACTGATGGACTTCTTTCCAAGTGCACTACCTGCACAACTCAAAATTTCTGAATTTACCTACCAAGAGAATGGTGAAACTTCACAAATATCAATTATCATTATCGACAGTGAAAATATTCTCGTTAATTCAGAGAAGACTCACAAGATAATCACAGTTTCAACAAAGTAATTAAATCTCTTTAAATAAGTTTTTATGTGCCGTAAGCTTTCTTACGAGAAACTTGTTTGAGTTATCTACATTTAATGGTCGGTATCCAGTAAAAACCTCTTGTCTACCAAGTTTAGTAAAAGTTGGGACAAGTGTTACTTCAACTCTACGCCCTTCGACAAGTTCGTAAAGAATGAAAGCTTCCCCAGGGGAAATCTCAGAGGAGTTCTTCAAAAGTTTAGCAAGATCAATCATTTTAATCTTCTCAGGGACTTGAACTCGCTTTAAGTCAGTATCTGACGAGTCTTGTTTTGATTTTACAAGCGCATTCGATAGTTCACCTTGAAAAAGCTTTGAGATAGCAGAATTATTTACTGCATTTCCAGCAATACGACGCCCTCTCTCATCACTGGCAGCAATACCATTAGAGCCCCTCCCGATTAAGTCAGTTGGCTTCTCAGCGACTTTCTCGTATTCAATAACGGGAGTGTTTCTCTCTAGAGCTCTAGTCCCTCCAACATTTCCATATGAAGACCCTATTGCGCTCCTATCTGAATAAGAAGGTGACTTGCCCCCTCCTCTAGCAAAATCAGATCGCGCTCTAGTAGATAACTGTCTATCTTGTACTTGAGAATTTTTATCCATGGTCTGGGCGTCAACTTTAGCAAGACTATTACTTACTCGCTTTTGAGCGTTATCAAGACGATCCATTAGTTCTGAAATTCGTTTTGTACTTTCTTCATTCAAGGAAGAATTTTCATTTTTCTGAGTAGATGGTTCTATAATCGAGGGTTTTCCAGTTGAAATATTTTGACTCTTTCTAGAAGAGGAACTCATCGCAAATGAACCAAGTGAAGAGCTAGTTAATCCAGAGACCTTCTGCTCACTAACTTTTCTATCTATTGCCTGAGGTTGATTTTCATTATCTAATTTCGCAATATTAGTACTCTTATCATTCCCAACATCGGCGATACTTTCTACCTTGGAATCTGCAGATTTCGCAACGACTTGCGAAGACTTTTTATCGACTTCTTTACTTCCATCAAGAAAGCGGTCAAGGACACTCACCTTCTCTTTCTTTGCCTTTTCAAAGCGCATAAGCTTAGCAAAACTTTCTTTCTTTTCCTTTGAGATTGCACTACTCATGAAAGCATCAATTTCTTCTTGATTACTCGAATGTGCAATCTTTAAAAGCTCATCTTCTGTCTTTTTATTTTTTTCAACATCAACAAAGGCACAGATAAGGTTTTCATCAAAGTTTTTTACTTGTTGGTCACATTGATATTCTTTGTAAAGAAAGTCTACATCTTTTAATTTACAACCTGATTTTGGATACGGGGCATTATCATCACAAATTTTTTCACAGTGATTTACAATTTTTTCAGGGAAATCATTACTCATCTTTATGTTTTTTAGCAATAATTCAGAAGGACCAAGTTTATCGAAATCTGCACCAGAAAGAATTATTTGACCGTATACATTATTACGCAATGAGTTTTTTGCTATTTCATCCCCATTTATAATACTCTCACAAGCAGCATTAAATTTTCCAATGAGGCTATCTATCTCATCAGGATTCGAAACATCAACAGATGCATTGTAGAAAAAATTATCGACCACAGTACTTCCTGGGGCAGATCTAAACTTAGTTAAACTCTTATTACATACAGCATTGTTGATATTCTTTTTTATCTTTTCACATCGTCCGCTCAAGATAGTTAACGCATTATTTGCAAGTTTTAACTTCTCTTGATTAGAAGAATTCGAACTTCGATAACTTTCTTCCATTTTCAAATCTTTTGATCTTAGTATTTCAGAGATACCAACGGCCGAAAAATTCATTCTGCTCTCTTTAACAAGATACTGATACTTAGGAGGTAAGCAAAAGTTCCCTTTGCCTTCGAGAGTAATATCACCCGTTGAAACTCGAACGACTTGTCTTATTTGTTCCTGTAAAGAATCGACTTTAAATCTACTTAATTTTTTAAGACCAAATACTTCTACTAATTCTGGATTAATATCTGTATCTAAAGAACCAAATAATGTTGATAGCTTTTCACTGTCAAAATTTCCACCACAAGAAAGATTTTTTTCAGAAAGAAGAGATGGCAAATCACAATTAGATAATCGGGAAAGATCCACGCCTTGTAACTCACTAGAGCTGAGCTCTATATTAAGTTCACTCATTATATCAGCAATTGAGAAAATCTCAGTAACTAGTGCATCTCCAATTTCACGCAATTTTTCATTCTCAGTTTGAAAGTCTCGCTTCGTAGCTTTGAAAGGAAGATCATTTTGACATGAACAAAATTCATTAGCATCAGTAAGTTCAAAACTCTGTAGTTTATTAACACATGAAAATGGAGATAAAGCTAAAACCTTATCAATTTCATCTCCAACAGTCTCAAGATTTTGTGGACATGGAATTGAAGCTAAGCTTGAAAATGAATAAAACAGTATTAATAATCGATAGAGCATCTAATTCCTAAATCCTTACATGATTTAAAGCCACGCTTTTTTAAATACGCGATATTTTTTCTCCATAGACCTTTTTCATTTTGAGGTACACTATTCAACATATAAAAACCGATATCAATAGGAGTTCCTACTTTTCCTTTGTACTGAAGAGGCCTATTTAAATCAAATCCATAATCTAGCCATTTGATAAAAATTTCTGAATCTCTTGCCATCGCATCAATGATAAAGTTAGTATCGCCACAATCAACGTTTACGTAACCTCTTCTCTTAAAGTCATCTTTATTAAGTCCATTATCTTTTATCATTTCATCCATTAACCAATGAGCTCTGCCATACATGTTAATTTGATTTGGTAATTTGCAAAGACCTGCTACGTCCTTAATATTAACAGTCTTATTTTTTCGAATAAAATTTGAAATCGTGATAAGATCATCTTTCCTCATTACATCAAGTGAAGCTTCACCATTACAAGTTGGCTCATCAGCAATTACTAGAATAGATAAAAAAGAAAGTGCGACAATGAGCGATTTCTTTATTGTGATCATAAATCCTCCAAATATATAACCACTTTTCGTATAGTTAAAACAAAACTTTACGTCTAATTAACAACTTAGAACTTGAGTAAAATGATCCTCGTCATGTAAAATACAAAATATATTTGATATAAAAAAGCAAACTACGAAAGGAAATTACCATGATCGTTCTAACTGACCTTGCAGACGTCTTTAAGAATATGAAACCAAATTCATCTGCTTTTATCCAAGGGGCAATGGCCACTCCAACCGAGCTATTATCTCAACTAAAGAAAGTTGGAACAAATTTAGAAAATATTGAACTCATGCATCTTCATACTCATGGTGAAGAATTTTACAATGGCGTTGATGTCAAAAAAAATTTTAGAATCACTAACTTCTTCGTTGGAGGGAATGTTAGAAAAATTCTTGATTATGAAAGAGTTGATTACCTGCCATGCTTTCTCTCTGAAATTCCAAATCTTTTTAGAAAAAAAATCAAAAAAGTAGATTATGCTTTCATTCATGTCTCACCTCCAAATGAGCATGGATTCTGTACACTTGGAACAAGCGTTGACGTCACAAAGGCCGCTGTTGAAAGCGCAGACTTTGTCATAGCCCAAATCAATAAGCAAATGCCTACAGTTCACGGAGATGGGTTTATTCATGTTAATAATATCGACTACGCCATTGAAGTCGATATTCCTGTGCACGAGCCAGCGAAAGCTGTTTTAACAGATATTGAAAGACAGATTGGAAATAATATTGCATCACTTATTGAAAATGGTTCAACACTACAAATGGGTATTGGAGCGATTCCAGATGCAGTTCTTGGAGCACTTCACAATCACAAGGACCTTGGAATTCATACCGAAATGTTCTCTGATGAAGCTGTGAAGCTTATCAAGAGTGGAGCTGTCAACAACTCTAAGAAGAAATTCCATCAGGGCAAAACTGTTTCAAGCTTTATTGTTGGCTCAAAAGAAGTACTCGACTTCGTCAATGATAATCCAAGTGTTAGCTTACTAGAAGCGGACTATGTAAATAACCCAAGAAATATCGCGAGAAATCCTAAAGTTGTAGCAATCAATTCGGCACTAGAAATTGATCTTACAGGACAAGTTTGTGCAGATAGCTTAGGACATAATATCTACTCAGGAGTTGGAGGTCAGATGGACTTCATTCGAGGAGCATCATTGAGTGATGGGGGAAAACCGATCATTGCACTTCCATCTCAAACAAACAAAGGTATTTCAAAAATTTCAGCGTGCCTAAAGCCAGGAGCAGGAGTGGTAACGACAAGAAGCCATATTCACTACCTTGCCACAGAATATGGGGTTGTCGATCTTTATGGGAAAACACTTCACGAGCGAGTGAAGCTAATTCTTAGTATCGCCCACCCTGATCACCGAGAAAATCTAGAGAAACAGTGGCATGACTGCCACCGCAGAATTTAGAATACAAAGGCCCTGTACTGCTCCAAGCATTCAGGGTTGGCCACGGCCTCAAGGTTAGTTAGTTCTTTTCCATTAATTAACCTTGTTACGGCCAGTTCCATCTTCTTCCCAGAACGAGTGTAAGGAATATCTGTTACCGAGACAATACGACGAGGAACATGTCTTGGAGTAGTATTATCTTTGATTGCCTTTTTAATTATTTTAATCCTTTCACTATTTAATTCATCACCATTTTGTAGTTTCACGAACAGGACAACTTCTACATCCCCATCTATTTGTTTCCCAACACAGATTGAATCAACTAAAAAATCCAGCCCTTCCGTTTGGCGGTAAATTTCAGCTGTCCCAATTCTTACGCCTCCAGGGTTTAAAGTAGCATCACTTCTCCCCAAAACAATAGCGGAACCACGCTCAGTGATATTGATAAAGTCACCATGATACCAAACGCCATCGAAGTGATTAAAATATGCATCTTTAATCTTCTCACCACTAACATCACCTAAGAAATAAAGTGGTCGGGATGGAAAAGAACTCTTACAAACAAGTTCCCCTTCAGTCTTGAATACCTCTTGTCCTTGATCATTAAAACAGGCGACATTCATACCAAGTCCTCTAACTTGTAACTCTCCCCTATGCACAGGCATTACAGGGGCACCAAGGAAGAAGCATCCTAGAATATCTGTTCCACCAGAAATACTGGCAAGTAAGATATCCTTTTTGAACTTGTCATAAACATAATCATATTGTTCAGCTAGTAATGGTGCACCAGTAGAAAGTATGGTTTCAAGAGAAGATAAATCAAGATCACTAAGGTCTGTTTTAGAATCTTCTAGTGCTTTGAGATATTTTGGGCTTGTACCAAAGATATTGATCTTATACTTTGAAATAATACTTATATAATCTTTAAATGTTGGATGAGCTGGGGAACCTTCATAAAGTGATAAAGTCGCTCCAAAATAAAGAGAACTCACAAGCCAGTTCCACATCATCCATCCACAAGTAGTGAAGAAGAAAATATTTTTTTCTGAGTTTAGATCAGTATGTAGTCCTAATTCTTTTACATGTTGAAGTAGAGTTCCCCCCACGCCATGAACAATACATTTTGGCTTCCCTGTTGTTCCTGAAGAATACATAATGTACAGGGGGTCAGAAAATCTTCTAAGCTTAAATTCGATTCCTTCATCACTTTCAGCAACGAGATCCGACCAAAGCACAGCATTTGGGATATGAGAGATATCCTCTCTTGAAATATCTAGACCTAAAAAATCTACGATAATAACTTTTTCAATCGAATCAACTTTTCTAGTAATTTCTAAAATTTTTGGAAGCTGGTCAAAGGTCTTACCTCCATACATATAAGCGGCTGCGGCGACAAGAACTTTTGGACGGGATTGCCCAAAACGATCAACAACACCTTCGATACCAAAGTCACAACTTGTCGATGTAAAAACACCCCCAAGAGCATTCGCAGCGAGCATGGAAATAATTGTATGAGATGTATTTGGCATATAGCATGCGAGAACGTCATCTTCTTTAAAATTATTTTTTAATCCATGATAAAGAGACGAAACATTCTTTCGAAGTTCATCGTAGGAAATTTCACGCGTAGGTAGACTCTCATGAATTTCCAAAAGCGCCGTCTGCTCAGGGCGGCCATTGTTTAGAAGATTCTTGGCAAAACTAAGTCTTACGTCTTTAAACCAACTATAATTTGAAAAGCCTAGATCATCATAAGCATGATCAAGGCTTCCTTCAAAATCAATTTTAAAATATGTAAATAACTCACTCCAAAAGTTATCTGGTCTCTTTACGGAGAATTGATAGAGATCATCATAGGAGAACTTATCACTTAACGAATATTTATGCTTAAGGACTTGGTAGAACTTAAACATTTCACTTCTTTCTATTCTCTCCTTCGATGGAGACCAGAGCTTTTCAGTCATTCTTATCTACCTATAATAAACCTTTTAGTAATTCACTACTTTTAGATTCAACTTCTTTATGTAGAGAATTTCCATGAGCATCCATTGTAACAACAACAGGGAACTCATTAACAGTTAATTCCCAGATAGCTTCAGGAGATCCAAGATCTCTCCAGTAAACATTATCTACAGATGTAATTTTTTCAGCAAGAACTTGTGCTGCTCCACCGATAGCGTGGAAATAAACACAACCGTAGTCTTCACAACCTTTCAACGTTTTTGGACCCATTCCACCTTTTCCGATAACTCCAACGATACCGTGATCACGCATTACTTCCCACTGGTATGGTTCTTCGCGAATAGAAGTTGTAGGCCCTGCAGCTTTAACTTCATATGTTCCATCACTCTTTTCAAGAACAACTGGACCACAGTGATAGATAATTTGGTTATTTAAATCCACTGGACATTTTTCACCTTCGTGAAGCCTTTTGTGAACAGCATCTCTTCCTGTGAACATTTTCCCAGAAATTAAAACCATATCTCCAACTTTTAGATTTCTTACTGCTTCTTTTGTAAATGGATAGTCTAATCTTATCATTTGAAACTCCTAATTTTAGTATAACCAGTTTTTAATCGTGTTATTTGGCTTAAGAACAACACCTTGTCTTCTATATGCCCAACACATGTATGAGATTGACACGAAAAAAGAAGCTGGAAGACGGTTTAAAACACCAATCTTACAACCTAATAACGTTGTCTTCCCACCAAATCCCATTGGTCCAATACCAAGTTTATTAGATGTTTCTGTAATATCTTTTTCTAGTTTAGCTAGATCAGAAATAGAATTTGTATCATCTAGTTTTCTTAGAAGTTGCTCTTTAGACTCAATATATCCAGCACCTCTATCTCCACCAATACAAACACCAAGAACACCTGGTCCACATCCCTTTCCTTGTGCTTTTTGAACAGCATCAAGAATAACTTTTCTTACACCATCAAGGTCACGACCTGCTCCAAGCTCACTATGAGGAAGAGAATATTGAGCACCAACGTTCTCACATCCTCCACCTTTAAGCATCAGTCTCACTTCGACAGTGTTTTTTGAATGCTCATGGAAGTGAATACTTGGGTGACCAAGACCGATATTCATTCCTTCATTCTTTCCAGTTAATGAATCAACAGAGTTTTGTCTTAAGTAACCAACTTCAGTTGCCTTAACAACGGCCTTCTTGATTACTCCAGTAAATTTAGTTTGATTAAAACCAACAGGGTGCGAAACGAAGAAAAGAATTGTTCCTGTATCCTGGCAGATTGGCTGAGACTTCTTTTTTGCTAGTTCAATATTTGCTTTGATAATATTCATTGCATACTCAGCAGTAGTATTCTTCTCCTCTCTTGCAAGAGCTTCAAGAACTACTTTTTGAATATCATCAGGTATTACAGTTGAAGTCACTCTGATTAACTCTACAATTGATGAAAATAATTCTTTTTCAGATGGGATATTATTTTTAACAGCAACTTTCTTTGCTACTTTTTTATTTGCAACTTTCTTAGTTGTAGCTTTTATTGCTACTTTTTTCGTCGCTTTCTTTGCTACTTTCTTCGTTGCTTTCTTTGCTACTTTTTTCGCCGCTTTCTTTGCTACTTTCTTCGTCGCTTTCTTCGCTACTTTTTTTGTCGCTTTCTTCGCTACTTT
>NZ_AUNI01000003.1 GCF_000447795.1 Bacteriovorax sp. Seq25_V
AAAAAGTTCTGCGTGGGCGTGATGGAAATGATACTTTTCTTCATTCGCAGTTATTTACATTTGAAACAAAAGAATTGTTTATGAAAGGTGTAAAGAATCAGAGAAAGTTTCTTCGCGATACATTGATGACAAGCTATTTGAGTTACTCATCAATGGAAAGACAGAGAGTAGGCATGACAAAATATGGAAGAAGTATCTGGGTAAAAACTGACAAAGTTGCATTGGGTTTAGAGTTTTTCTCCGGTGAATGGCACATTAGTCAATTGATTGCACTATCTTACTTACGATAAGTCGCTTTTTCTTTTTTTGGCAGGAGAATTATGCAAGATTGATCTCTAGTTTTTATTTTTGTTAATGGATTAGATTATGAATAAATTTTTGTTACTACTGATATTTTCAATTTCGATTTTTGCGAAGACGGATATTTCTTTGAATAGTGATGGTGCGGAGAAATACTTTACACCTCTTGAGATGAAGCAGGCCTTGACTTGGAAAATATACTTCTCTGGAGATAAAAAAGATGGAGTTTCCAAAGTTTTACCAATGAAGCTTTACGAAACAAAAGACTTGAATGGGAAGGTAATAGGAGAAATTAACGAAAAGGGACTTTTCTTCAAAGGGAAAAAAATCTGTCATTTTGAGAAGGTTCACGGAGGTCTAAATCTCTTGATTGATGAGAGACCTTTGAAGAATGATGATTGGGATGTTGTGAAGAGCTATGGGATGAATACAAAGCACTTGTGTGAATCATACCCTTTAAGAAGAGGTTTATATGCTTCAAAGAGTCTTGAGCAATCAGAATATGAGATGGAAGTTATTGTTAGTGATGGAAAGGTTGGAACATATGATCATGAGGGAACATCATATTATTTTAAGATAGATCATATGGAGAAAGAGGCCTCTAGGATAGAAAAAGATACAGAGACAATCTTGAAGGAAAAACTTTCAGATGATGAAATGAAGGCGCTGAATAAGTCCTTGGTAGAACTAAGGAGATTTTTAAAAACGGCAACACTTGAGCAGTTGTATGAGAGAGTTCTCAACGGCAGGGATGGTAATGATGTATTAGTCCATAAGAGGATTTTTACATTTAAGACGAAGAAGGACTTTTTTAATAAGCTAAAAAATAAGCACAATGATATAATTAAGAATGCTATTAAATTAACGTATTTATCTTTTGCTCACTTTGATAAAGGGTCTTATGGAATAAATACTGATGATAATCTCGCATTTGGGATCACTGGCAAAGAGCTATCTGTTTCCTATGCTTTAGTGGGGAGAGAGTGGAAAATTAGCCAATTAATAGCACTTTCCTATTTGAAATGAAATTTAAATAATGATCAGAATATTACTTATAACTCTATATACTCTACTTCTTTTTGCGAAGACGGATATTTCTTTGAATAGTGATGGTGCGGAGAAGTCTATTTATAAAAAAGAAATGAGAGGCTGAAATCGACCTCTCTTTAAAATCCAGTTTAGTCTTCGATATTATCCCAATCAAAATCTTTACCAAGCGTCACACCTGAAACTGTTTTTGTAATCTCTTTCTTAATAAACGGAAATTGCACAGGAACCATCTCATCAAATTCAGTTTCGTATGCAATAGTGATCGTCTTAGGACATGCCCCAAGCAGAGTCGTGAGGTGATAATCCTTTGGCATTTCTGGAATCCCCATTAGGGCATCTTCTTCTTCCATTGCCTGCTCAAGCATTGGGTTCATAGGTGGTTTCTCAGCACTATCTTTAACGATAATGGCCCCTTTAAGCTTCTCCGGTGGAATCTCTGCCGTTAAATTCCAGCTTTGGAAGTTAAAGAAATCGAGATAGAACATCGACTTTTGAAACTTGAATTTCCTTGGCATCAGCAGGGACTGAATAAACTTACGAGTCGAAGGATCTTTGGCCTTACGTGCGAATTTATCTGCCAGTTTCGCATCTTCAATACGAATAATATAGGCCCCAGGGTCTTTAGTTGATAGAAATAGGATAGATTGAAATGCAATACTGAAAAGCGTGTATAATTTGTGCTGATTCAGTAAAATATGTTTGTGCTCTGTTTCAATTATCGTTTTTACCGATTCATATAGATCTTGTTTACTAATATCGCCGCTCATAGAAGTCTCCTCGAACCTATAATATCTAAGGATTTACGGTATTTTTGTCAACTTAGATTTTTCAAAATATTTTGAACGATTTTCAAAATTTTTTTCACCTTCCTAATTGACTCATTCACAGTAATTCACTAAGATGCACCCTGAATATCTTGTAAAATTGAGACATCTTAATTAATTAATCAACTAATACGTGGAGAACGCAATGATTAACAACAAACTTATGGCGAAGACTCGTAACATCGGGATCTCAGCTCACATTGACTCTGGTAAGACAACTCTTACAGAGCGTATTCTTTTTTACTGTGACATGATTCACAAGATCGAAGATGTTCGTGGTGGTGGTGATGGTGCAAAGATGGACCACATGGAACTTGAAAAAGAAAAAGGGATTACAATTACATCTGCTGCTACGACAGTATTTTGGAAAGGTCTCGAAGGTAAGGGTACAACTTATGCTGACGGTGTAGATAAAGATACACGTGTTAACATTATCGATACTCCGGGCCACGTTGACTTTACAGTAGAAGTAGAGCGTTCACTACGCGTTCTTGACGGAGCTATTCTAGTTCTTTGTTCAGTATCTGGTGTTCAGTCTCAGTCTATTACAGTTGACAGACAGATGAAGAGATATAACGTTCCAAGACTTGCTTTCTTAAACAAGATGGACCGTATGGGAGCAAACCCATTCAATGGTAGAGATGCTCTTATTGAAAAACTAAACCACAACGCAGTTCTTATGCAAATGCCAATCGGTGCAGAAGATCAATTCTCAGGTGTTGTAGATCTAGTTACTAAGAAGGCTTATTACTTCGACGGTGATAACGGTGAAAACGTTAGAGTTGAAGAGTGTCCAGCTGATCTAGTAGATCAAATGGAAGAGCTTAGAGCTGAAATGATCGACAAAGTTTCTGAATACAAAGACGAAGTAATGGAAAAATACCTTGAAGGTGAAGAGCCATCTGAGGAAGAATTACACGAGTGTATCAAAATTGGTGTTCAGTCACTTCAACTAACTCCAGTATTCATGGGATCAGCATTTAAGAACAAAGGTGTTCAAGTTCTTCTAGAAGCAGTTGCTAGATACTTACCATCTCCACTTACTTGTGCTCTTCCAACAGCTCAAGATTCTGAAACAGATTCAAAAGTTGAAATCACTCCAGATCCAGAACAAGATCTACTTGCGATGGCATTCAAGATTACTGATGAGCAATTTGGACAGTTAACTTATACAAGAATTTATAGAGGAACTCTAAACAAGGGTGACACTGTTTTTAACACAAGAACTGGTAAGAAAGTTCGTGTTGGACGTATGGTTCGTATGAACTCAAATGATAGAGAGAATATCGATTCAGCTCACGCTGGTGATATCATCGCTATCGTTGGTATCGACTGTGCTTCAGGGGATACTTTTGTTGGTGACGACAGAAACATTAACCTTTCTCTTGAAGGTATTCACGTTCCAGTACCAGTTATTGAGCTTTCAATTTCTTGTAAAGATAAGAACGAACAAGCAAAAATGTCTAAAGGTCTTGCAAAATTCCTTAAAGAAGATCCAACTTTCCACGTATTCACAGATGAAGAATCTGGTGAAACAAGAATCGCTGGTATGGGTGAGCTTCACTTAGAAATTTATGTTGAAAGACTTAAGCGTGAGTTCGGTGCAAACGTAACTGTTGGTGCTCCTCAGGTTAACTACAGAGAGACAATCAGACAGGAAGCAAAATTTGATTACACTCACAAGAAGCAAACAGGTGGTTCTGGTCAGTTCGGTCAAGTTGTTGGTTGGTTAAAGCCACTTCCAGATGATAGAAAAGATAAAGAAGACCAAGTATTCAAGTTCAACAACGAAATTAAAGGGGGATCTATTCCTTCAGAATTCATTGGAGCTTGTGAGAAAGGTTTCCAAGACGTTATGGACAAAGGTCCTCTTGCCGCTTTCCCAGTTATTAACTGTGAAATTTTCCTACAAGACGGTAAGTCACACGACGTTGACTCTTCAGATATGGCATTCCGTATTGCTGCTAGACAAGCGATGAGACAAGCGATCAGAAACGCTTCTCCAGTAATTATGGAACCAGTAATGAAAGTTGAAGTAACAACTCCAGATGAGTACCAAGGTTCTGTAATTGGTGACCTTTCTTCTAGAAGAGGGATGATCCAAGGTTCTGAAACTGATCCAGGTGGAGAAGTTATTATCGTTGCAGAAGTTCCACTTTCTGAAATGTTTGGTTACTCAAATGACCTACGTTCTATGTCTGCTGGTAAAGCAACTTATACAATGGAATTTGCTAGATACGTTGATTGTCCATCAAATATCCAAGAAGAAGTTATGACAAAAAGAAAAGAAAAACTTGCTTCAGACGATTAATCCAAAGCTTAAATTTTTCAATACGAGGGCCCACTTATGTGGGCCTTTTTATTTGTGGCCGACTAATCTTTTTACACCCTTTGTAACTTATTCACTTTAATACAGCTCCGTAGACAAATTGTTTATCATAAACAAAAACCTCTTTATGGAGCCTTTGCATGAAAAGCCTACTGATAACTTTATTGATTGCATCTAATATGTCTTCTTTTGCTATTGGAGGAAGTCTACTTAGAAACTTCACAAAACCTTTTGCTAAGATTGGAATCGGATCTACTTCTGAGAAGTCGGTCAATAAGGTAAAGCATATTAGAAAGTTTTTAAACGCATCTGATCTCAGAAAAAGTGAATTGGATAAAGTTGAAATTAAAACAGTCCTTCCTCATTTTCCTGGCTCGGTATTAGAGAGCAATTACGAAAAAATTACTGAGCTAGAAGACCTTGGTTATGAACTAAGAAATAGTATCGTGGAGTTTTTAGAGCGCGGAAAAGTGAAAAACGATGCCGAAGTACTACTCCTTGCCAGACAGATCGAGGATTTTAATTTTCTTCTCGCCTCTGTTACGGTGTCTCTGGTTAAAGAGCCTAATATTGCTGATGTAAAAGAAGTAATTAATATTATAAGTGATATTACTAAGCATATTCCTGATATGAAAGTAAATGGAAGCTATCTTATCGTTTCCGCATTTATGGATTTTCAAGATGTGTTAACTAAAAGTGCAAAAAATATCACAAAAGGACTGGGTAAATAATGAGAGCTTTTCTAGTATTAATGATTGCAGTTATAACATCTTCTACCTTTGCAAAGGTCGCTGACTCTGCTGAACTTGGATGCCAACTCTACCTTGGTGAACAGAAAGTTTTTCACGACCTAAGAAAATTTAATATCGGTGAAGCAGATGGAAATGGTGTACGTGTCCTGGATGCTTATCTGGCCGAGAAAGAGGGAATCAAAGGCACTTGTACAATAGCTGGTGAAACTCTTGGATGCATTGTTAAGAACTCAAAGGGTAAGACAATTGAAGTTTTTATCGATCTTGATGGCAAGAGCACTGGTGAGGTTGAAGGGGAAGTCGTACATGAAGGCCTTATCTTCGCAAGATCCCATCAGGTAAGCTGTGATATCTTAAACTTGAAATAAGCTAAACTGCTCCCGTTAAATGGGGATGAATTTTCATTCAACCCAAGAGCTTCGGGAGCTTAAAACCCCAAAAATTGGGCAGTTCAGAAAAAATCGAGATATCTACTCAATGATATTCAGTATATTTCAGTTTTATCCCCATTTAAGTGAAGCAGTTATCATAAAATTTATTGTCTAGAATCAAACCTTTCTATAAACTGTATTTAATCCTCAAATTGGAATAGGTATGAGTTTAAATTTGATTATTGTAGATGATGAAGTCGATATTTTTATCCTTTACGAACTATTCTTAAAAAAAGAAATTGCAGCTGGCCAAGTTGCTCTTAAGTGCTTCTCAAGTGCCGGGGACTGCATTAAATACCTCGAGAGCGAGGAGATTAATTGCGCTAAGTCGTTAGTTCTAAGCGATATTAATATGCCTGAGATGGACGGTTACGAGCTCCTTAGCAAGGCGAGAGAACTCTATTCTGATCTACCTATCTATATGGTTACAGCTTACTCTCGAGAGGACTATGTGGAGAAGGCAATGAACCTTGGAGGCCAAGGCCTCATCCCTAAGCCTGTCGACTTTAATGAACTAAAAAATCTAATTTCTTCCCACTTTTAGAATTATCTAGCTTTTTGGCCGATTTTAGTATAAGGTTAAACTAATATATAATATAAGGGCTAAAAATGATTGAAACCAGTCAACTGCATACGCTTGTGGCCGTGGCCAGAGCGCAAAGTTTTTCAAAGGCAGCTGAAGAGCTTGGGGTTACCCAATCTGCTATTTCTCAGTCTGTGAAAAATCTCGAAAACAAGTTAGAAGTAAAACTTTTTAAAAGATCTGGCAAGAAGGTTGTTCTTACTGGTGAAGGCGAGAAGCTATTTACTCTTGCTTCAAACTTCTTATCGCATCTTGATGAGGCCCTTGTTGATATTCAAAATGCCAAGAATACGATGAGTGGAACAGTTCGCATTGGAACACTTATTGGTGTTGGAAAATCTTGGCTCGCACCAGAACTTCTAAGTTTTGCGAAAGAGTACCCTGAGCTATCTGTATCAATAAGTCTCGGCTTTCATGAAGAGCTGATTCGCGAGTTTGAAAACTATCGTCTTGATTTCCTTATTCTTCCTGAAGGAGCACTACCAACAGTTGGAGAGAAGAAACTTTTAAGTGAAGAAACGGTAACTCTTGTATATCCAAAAGGTAACCCGTTTGGGATCACTAAGGATATGACGATTGATGATCTTGCAAAAATTCCTACCGTGCTTTTTGAAAGGGAAGATCAATTATTTCAAAATTGGTGTCGTGCTAAATTTGGGAAACTTCCAAAGTCTAAGAATGTAAAATATACGATTAATTCACATGGAAATATGCTCCAGGCCGTTAGAGAAGGGCTTGGTATTGCTGTTGTTCCAAATCATGTTTTGAAAAGATCTTTTTATAAAGAACAAGTTGAAACTCTTGGTAACTTTTTTGATGTTGATCATGGAAAGTTCTATCTTGTATATCATAAAGATGCGACTGAGCTAGTACGTATCAAAAAGACGCTTGAGAGATTAACGTCGGAGAAGAACCCATTTCTATAAAATTTGATTCTCAAAAATTCTTTGAGCAAATTCCAACTCCTGTTTACGAGTTTCTTGTTGAGATATCTCGTAAGGGATTTTGCCTAACTCTCGTAGGCGGAAGTGTTCGCGACTTCCTATTAACGGGAAGACTTTCTCATGATCTTGACTTTGAGATCAAGCACCTCTTTGAATACGATGAAGCAAGGTGGATGAGAATGCTGCAAAACCTTTTTGATAAACTACAAGATGAATTTAATGTAAGCATCAAGCATAAAGGGGTAGGGGTTTATACACTCGAGTTGTCTGGCTTTGACTTAGAGTTTTCATCTCCTCGTATTGAAATTTTTAAAGCAGGTGAGATTGGGCATTTAAACTTTGAGCCAAAATTTATTTCAAATCTTTCAACAGCAGAGGCGTTTAAAAGAAGAGATTTTACCTTCAATGCAATTGGAATATTTTTTGGCGTCGCAGGTGCTGACGACGAATTCACGATTGTCGATCCTTATAATGGTGTTGATGCACTTGAAGCAAAAGAATTAAGAGCGATCTCTTCAGACTTCTTTTTAGACCCTGTACGCTTTTTAAGAATGATTCGCTTTAGTGAGAAATTTAACTTTTCAATCGGTGATAGTCTAAAAAAAGAACTTGGAAAATTTAATCTCCAGGGCCTAGGAATATTTCACTTTTATCAGGAGTTTAAAAAATCGAAGTCGATCAATTTTTTTAGTATATTTTTTAAGCTTGTCTTAGAACATAATATTTCTTTAAGTAAGGAAATTGAAAAATTACGCTTTTTAAAAGATTTACGAGATATCTCAACTGGTGATCGAGGGGAGTTATTCTTTGCGCTCCAATCGTTTACAATTGAACAAAAAACCATTCTCATTGAGTGCTTTAATTTAAAGAAGAAGCTATTTCAGGGCTATTTAAAGTCATTTCAGATAATCGAAAAGTATCGACACGAAGGAACAATTGATGAAGAACTTGTAAGTACTTTTGAAGTCATTTATGAGGCAAACCTGGCAACTGAATTTTCTATTATCGATGAAATGAAATATAGAGAATTTTTAACACTTATAAAAAATAAACCAAAGTTTCAAAATCAAAATGATAAAAACTCTTTTTATCAATCTCTTGTGACCTCTTTAGCTAGGCAAAATTCTCCTAAATAAATAACCACTGGCTTTTATAACAGATTTCTGTCAAAATTAAACTGGGTAAATTCTTCGTGGAGAAATTATGGTAGATATACATTCAATCATTAAGACTCATCGAAATAAAGTTGATGAAGGTGAAATCGTTAACCTCGATTTTGATGAACCAACTACTTCTGAAATCCCAGATGTTTTCTTTGATAACATTCTTGTAAATTTTAAACTTTCACGCCTAGAGACAATAGTACTGATGTACCTTTACCGAAAGGTATGGTGTCGATCAAATATGTATCAAAAGCATGGTATCTCTCAACTCTTGTCTTTGACTGACATGGTTAAGCAATTAGACTTTAAGATTGAAGAGATTCACTCAGCAATACGCAAGCTAGAAAATTTTGGATTTATCGTTACGATTCGTATTGGACAGTACTTTGTTCGTCGTTACTTCACGAAAGATCTTGATGCTCAGTTTGGACAAACTTACGACGATTTTGAGGTATAGCCCACTTTTGTTGGCTCTCTAATTTTTGATAGATAGTTAAATCTTACCCATTTAGCTCCAACTAGTTCATTTTCTTTCAAAATGATAGAATAAAGTAATCTTTATTTTAGGTGAGCAATGGCGAATACGCAAAAAAACATTCTTTACATTGGTTCCGACAAGGGTTACTGGTCTAACCTTACTCATCGCTTTAAGTTGAACTATCAACATGTTGAGTTTGATTTTATTAATCTACCTCCATGTAATATGGACACTGTGAATTCTCAGATCCTTGAATGTCTCGATATTAATCCGTCCTTTGTTTATCTTGATTTATCAAAGACTGAACAACCTCTTTATCAACTGGGTCAATACCTTAAGAGAACAACTGCTTTTGCTAATACGCCAGTTATCGGACTTATAGAGGATATTAATAAGCTTGAAGAAACTCTTCTTCTTGGTTTTGATTTTGTCTTTATCAAGTGCGCTGAGATTCATGATGTAATTTACCATCCATATTTTAAACGATTCCCTAAAGAAGCCCTTAAGAAAGATTTCGCCCTTGCTCGTACAACAATCGAATCAAAAGTTGTTGAGACGATGCGAATTGGATATTTTGCTGAAGACTATATGCATATTGAGTGTGATAGCGATTTTAACGTTGGTGATATTTTAAAAATTAAAACTTCGCTTCCTGAAGATTGTGTAAAGTCTAAATATTTCACAGTTAAACATAAGTCAGAACGTGACCTATATTACTCATATCGTTTTTCATACGACCTCGAATATAAGCTTATTGATGATCTCGTTTTTAATAATGAAGACATAGAAGAGGCCAATAAGATTGCAGATGAAAAAGTTCGTAAAAATGCTATTGATCATATTCAAAAAGGTCGAAATCTAAAAATTGAAGAACATGAAAAAAATAAAATAAAGTTAAAGAAGAATCTTAAGGCGTGGATTAATGATAATAAAGACGCCAAGGTCGCAAAGAGAACAAAGGTTCTTATTGTCGATGAAAATCTCTCTTTTTTAACATCTGAAAAACGAAGACTAGATTCTTTCCCTTGCACAATAAGGATAGAAACTGCTTTAAGCGATGACTTTATTCAAATTGATCACTACCTTCCTCAGTTAATTGTTTTTAAAATTCCTGAAGTCGTTCTCTCTGCACAGGAAGAAATGCTTCCAGAGGATAAGCAACATGAAATTAAAGTTAGAAACGAATCTAAGCTAACAGAATTTTTTTCAAGACTAGTTTCGAAAGTAAATTCGATTGAAGATTATACTCCATTTATTATTATTTTTAATTGTAAGAGCTTCACCTCAAAAGCTTTCCAGGATACTTTTCGCTATGACTTTATCTTAACCAATCCGAATCGTATTGATCTTGATATGATTTTGAAAATGGCAGATCTTTATCAGACTAAGCAAGACGAGAAGTTTAAAAAAGTTGTGCAGGATAAAATTGCCAAACTAAGAAAAGAAGATCCACTAAAGTATGGAAAGCTGAATATTTCAGACTTTGAAGAAAATCGTTTCTACGTAAGTAAGAAGCATAAACTTTCAAGAGCTTCATATGAGCAGGTTATTCAAATCAAAGCGATAAGTGAGTCAGAAGTTTACTTTTTAACAGAATATGCATTAGAGCTTGGAAATTATCGTTTGAGTGATCCCTTTCCTATGGTTATTAGACTTGTTCCTCAAGATGGAAAACCATTTCAACAGCAGGATGGAAAACTTCTCTACAAAAGTTTAATTCATTCGATTGGAGAAAATGAGAAGAAGGAATTGAGACGCCATATCAATGATGTTTATACGTCGCACAAAAAAGAAGAGCGTGAAAAAGAAGAAGCGGAATTTCAGGAGCTTAATAAGAAGGTCCTTGAAGAGGCCCTTGAGAAAGAGAAAAATGATAAACATGATCAAGACAAAGAGTGAATTCACTTTTAAATATCCCTAAAATTGTGTAGTTTCTTTCTATGAACTACTCAAATACTCTAGAACAGCTACATAAGAGCTTACAAGAACACCCATTATACAAGGCCCTAAATTCAATTGAAGACCTTCAGGTTTTCATGTCTTGGCATGCATTTGCTGTTTGGGATTTCATGTCGCTTTTAAAATCACTGCAAAATACAATTACATGTACAACTCTTCCTTGGAGACCAAGTCCATATCCAAAAGATGTTGTGAGATTTATCAATGAGATCGTAGTCGGAGAAGAGTCTGACAGTTGTCTTGATGGCGGTTATATTGATCATTTTTCAATGTATGTAGAGGCGATGAAAGAAGTTGGGGCACCAGTTGATGGTTTAAATTACGTCATTGAGACTTGTGACTTTTCAATTCTTCCAGCTCCAATTAGAAGCTTTGTTGAATTTAATATTGGTCTAGCTCAAAATGGATTGCCTCATGAGGTTGCAGCAGCGTTCTTCTATGGTAGGGAAAATTTGATTCCAGATATCTTTGAACCAATCGTTTCTGAAATTAATGAAAAGTCACTAAATTGTCCAAACTTCAAGTACTACCTCGAAAGACATATTGAACTTGATGGTGGAGAGCACGGACATCTCGCTAAGAAATGTTTAGATTCATTAACTGGGCATGATGCAGAACTTGAAAGACAGGCATTTGAAGCGGCAAAGACTTCCTTACTACTTAGAGAAAAAATGTGGACTTATATTCTAGGGGAAATTCAAAGGTCGACTAGTAAGGCTTCTCTAGCTATTCACTAGAAAAACTCTTCTTTTCTTACATTTAGTACCAAAGAATACGTGTCCCGATTAAACTAGAAAGATAAAAGTATTTTTTGGTATTTTCATGGAGGAAAATGATGAGAAAACTAGTTGTCCTAGGGGCAGTTATCCTTTCTTTTGCTACTCAAGCAGGCCTAGAAAGTTTTAATAATAGATTTGAATTTGTAAGAGAAGATGGAAAGCTTATCGCGGTAAGAGACCGTTCACTGAGTTCAAAATTTTCAATCAAGACTTATATTTCATACATCAAGAATGAGCTTTTAAAAGAGCAGGCATTGATGAATAGTTTTCAAGGTGATTACGAAAATGAAATCAAAAACCTTTTCTCTGATGGAGAGTCTCTTCGTGGAGAAAACAATGAAAGAGTTAATCATATCGTAAATTCAATGAAGGCACTTGGTCCTGTTGATTTTGAAGCAATTTTTTCAAATGAAAATTTTGTTGAAGTTATGGAAAGCTTTGAAGGTAAACTAAGAGAAGCGATCTTCTATATTGATCCACAACTTGTTGCAAAACCTGATAACGCATCATTTTTCTATAAGAGAAATGTAACTCACAAAGTTGTATCGTGGGCCTTAAACTTTGCTGCAAAAAAATTAAGTACAGTTCCACTACTTAATACTGCTTCATATGCAATCGTTCAAATTGAAAAGATGATGACGACTCGTAGAATGTACCAACAAAATATGCTTCTTCATTATCTTGAAGTAAATGAAGCATCAGAACTTGGTCTTACAAAAGAAGAAGCTGACAGTATCTTCTCTTCAATCTATGAATCGAGAATTGAATGGTATGCATTCTGGGAATCAACTGATGCGAAATTAGATTGGACACACTTTGGATCAAATCGTTTCTATCAAAACTGGAGACTTGGAACGAATAAAATTAGAAGCTTCAAAGGAATCTATGACTCGATGGATGAGAGAGTTAACTTTGCTTTCAATGAAGTAACTTATAAAGGAGAGCGTGTACTTGTTAACCTTGTAAATAATCAAAACATGATAGACTCAAAGCCTGCTATTGCATACTCATTTGATAATCCAAAGAAGATTAAGAGAACGAGAGCGGTTTTAACTCTCGCAAGACTTGGACTAAGCTTTGTATCTCTACCGGCCATGATCAAAGATATTGTTCAGGACTACATGAAGTCGTACTATGAGCAACAACAAATTACAGAAGGTGCTTTAATGGCATACTTCGAACAAAATGATATGACTGATGAAGCTAAGAACGTAAGATCTCAATTTATAAATCCATATTCATTCTAAAAAAAAGGCCACTTCGGTGGCCTTTTTCTATGCTACTTGTTTCGGTTCACTTTTTATTGTTATACCTAAAATTATCAATTGTACGGCAAAGAAGCTTCCAAGAAAGATTGCTCCCCCTTCAGAAAACCCATATGAGTGAAGTCCTGAAGCTAAAATATAGTTAACGCCAAACCATGCCATCATAACACTCATAAAAGCTGCCGCGACAAGTGGTGCGAACCTCTTTGGTGGAATCCAATTCGTATATTTTCCGTGGAGGATTGCCATATAAAAACAAAGTACAATCAGTGACCATGTTTCCTTTGGGTCCCATCCCCAGAAACGCCCCCACGAGTAATCTGCCCATACTCCACCAAGAATAATTCCTGCGGCCAGCATCGTTACTCCATACTTTAAAGAAGTATAAATGACATCATTATAATAAACTTCATCTTTGTGTGTGAGGTGACCAAATTTCTTTTTGATAATTATCGTATTAGCAAGAATCCAACTCAGTGCGAGTGCCCCATAAGACATAATGATTGTCGTTACGTGCGTACTTAGCCAGAAGTTATCACGAAGAACTGGTACGAGTGGGCTAATGCTTGGTGATACCATTGAACCCGCAAAAGTAATCATCATAAGCGTACAGAGATTGTAGGCAAGACCCATATAGATAAAGACTTTTTCCTTCTTAAAATGTCCAATGATAAGAGCAAGTAGAAGAGATCCGAACCCTGAAAAGATAACAGTCTCATACATATTTGTAATCGGTGCTCTTTCTGAAATATAAACTCTAAGTCCAAGGTATGTAAGTTGGATGAGAACTGTTAAAACCGAAAGTCCAAGTGAAATATAGAATCTCTTAAATAGTACAAGGGCCGCAAGCGCTAAAATTGTCGTAAGCATTGCCCAACCAGTAAGAGAGGCCTTGTCAAAGTAATACTCAACTAAATATTTGTCTCCTTCAACCTGGATATACTCTTTCTTTGCTTCTTCAAAAGCATAAAGAAAAGGTGTCTGGCTAATTTTAGCTAGAGATTCAATTTTTTCCTGAGTAAGGAAAGAAGCAAGGGGAATCCAAGTCATCTCAGTTCCATTCGCCATTGGTAGTAGCCAGTTATTACTTGAAGTAATTTCTGAATAGAGACTAATTTTAGAAAGTAATTTTCCAAGATCTTTCTTGTAGCTACCTTCATCTTTTTGTCTCATCCATTCTGATCTAAGTTCACCTTGCATTGAGACTAATTCAGAAAGTGGCATTTCATGCTTTCCACCGAGAAATTCTCTTGTCTGGCTGTGGTCGATCGTCGTTGTTGCATTAAGGTTAACAGGTAGTCCGAATCCTTGTGCTGACAAAAGACAATAAGCTGTTGTCGCCTTATAGTCACCAACCTTACTCTTTCCGACAAGATGTTTAATTGATTCTTTTGCGTGGACACTCAGTGGCTTAATACGCCCACCTTGAAGGATTGGAAGCTTTCCTAGCTCTTCGTTACAAAAATATGTTTCTGAAGGTGCCTGGGCAAAAACAGTATGTAATTGTAGAAGAGCGAGTATAAAAACAATAAATTTCATATCATCTCCGATTTAGGCTTTAAGGCCTAGGATATCATTTTCTTTAGTCTTTTTTCTGTTGTTTAAATAATAGTGCCAAGTTGCTCCAAATACTAAAAGTAGAGAACCGAGGTATTTTAAAAAACGTCCTTGGTCTACGTTAACACTTAATGTAGAGCTGTACTGTCCTGTTTGCTCATCCTGTGAGTAAGATGCTTGATAGAATGTAAAGCCATCATACTTTAGAGGATTATTCATATAAACGTGATGCTCAGATGTACCATTATTTTTAAATAGTGTTACAAAGCTTTCATAACTTGCAGGATTGTTTGTTCCTGGATCTTTGTCCATCTTAAATTTTGAAAGAGTTAATTCAAATGGCAGCAGAAATGACTTCTTCGTCATATAGATATCAACTTTCTTCCCATCAATGAGTAGACTCACTGGTCTCTCACTTGTTACCCAGTAAGTTTGTCCACGAATATTGATCTTTGCGGCACGAACTTCACCTTTTATTAGTGCGCCTTTTGATTGAATAGGTGTCGTTGCTACAGGGATATAAGTTGGAACTAGCTCATTAGAATGTTTCAAAAGTGTAAGTTCAAATCCCATCCAAGGAAGATCCATTTTCTTTTTGTCATTAAACTCTTGAATAACCCATTTCTTTTCATCCTTTTCAAAGAAGGCCGCTTGTTCTCCAAATAGGAAGAGGTGTGGCTTTTCTTCAAATAGTTTCTTTGAGAAAACTCTTACTGGTGCACCACTAATTGGTTTTAACTCTGCGTCGAGGGCCCAAGGAGAAACATCTGGAATAAAGGAGTAAACAGTATCTTTTTCTCTAAAAGCGAAGAATCTCTTTTGTGTAGAAGTTTCTTTAATAGGTATTTTTAATTCTTCTGGCGTTGAACATTTTGCAGTTCTTGAGTCCCAGATGATAAGCCCAGATGGGTTGTTTTGCTTAAAGCACTCAATCATCGCATGTGGCAGATATGTAATATTCAAAAGACCCATTGTTAAAGAAGCTTTAAAGTCATAGGCCTCTGGGTGAAGTGAAAGAGTGAAGTCTTGTGCAACATTTGGATTGGCCACATTATAACTAGAAGAATGTGTGTTTGAAGAGGCCGTTGGCACAGACTCCTTAACCCACTCAAGTTTCTTTTCTGCAAACGGTAGGTAGCTTACAACTTCGATGTCATTGTACTTAATTCCAAGTTCTTTTTCCTTGGCGACATATGGCAGATTCAAAGTGGCACGTTTGTTGTCTTCTTCTGAAATGATTTCAATAACATCATCGTTTAAAACAATTTGGCGTGTCGGAGTCATAGGGTTTAAATGAATTGTTCCATCAATCCCGGCGATATATGTCGCAAAAGATCCAATTCCAATTATTATTAGACCAGTATGGATAACATAGAAACCGTAAAGTCTCTTTTTCAATGGCAGGCGTATAAGAGTTGCAAATAAAATACTTAAGAACATAAAGAACTGAAGCAGCATAAAAAGAGGGGTCTTATAGATTAGTCGATTGGCATAATCTGTTCCATACCAACTTTCCATGAAAGTTCCGATGATCATCATGATTGTAAAAATTAAGATAATGACAACAGCAAACTTTAATCCACCTATTGTCTTTTCAATTTTATGATAAATACTTTGCATTTATTGATCCTAAATTAAGAATTTCAGTAGTTTTGATTTATCACAATGGTGATAACTAGGCCATGAAAACCGAAATAAGATAGACGATTCCAAAGAGGATCGGCTGGTGAATGATGTAGATTTTGAACGCATGTTGTCCAAGAAAAACTAACGGCTTAGATGCGTTATTGTAAGGGATGTAAGCCTTGTAGAAGCTAAATCCTGAACAATAAATACCAATTAGTGATACAGCGAGCCATGGAAAAATGGGAATATAATCCATTGAGGCGTGGGAAAGCTCAAAAAAAGGAATTTGTTTATTCATGACCTCAAGCGCCAAAAGAAAGATCGCAACAATAAGGCCTGTTTTCTTAAATTTTAGAAATGGGACACAGATAATGCTTAAAAAGAAGATACAATGAAGTGTTCCAAAATAAATCCAGTTCTTTGGAAAGGCAAAATACGTAAAGAGACTGATAAGTAATGCTCCAATACCAATCTTTGCCAGTCTATGGAGGTATGGCCTTAGCCTTAAGCCTTTTTTATGAGCAAGTGCAAGGGACATTCCAACACTAAAAAGAAAGAGTGTAACAATCACTCGCGGAAGAACAAACCAGAACGTGTCTTTTTGAAAGTCAATGTTAACAAATTTGAAGAGATCGAGGTCATAGAAGAGATGAAAGAAAATCATCAAAGTTACAGCGACTCCTCTGATTATATCGAGTAATAAATATCTTTCATTTTTTGACCCAGTCATTACTCAATTGTATACTTTCGAAAGTTATTTTTAAAGAGGTAAAAGTCGTGAAGAAGGTTTCAAAATATATTGCATACACAATTATCACTCTTGTTCTTGGAGTTGTTTTATTTTTTTACATTAGTTTGAAAATATCTGTCCCGGTTATGACAGGAGAGGTGCTTCTTGACGGTATTTCAAGTGATGTCAAAATTGTTCGTGACAATGAGGGAATACCTCATATCTACGCAAAGAATAAGCAAGATATGCTCTTTGCCCTCGGCTTCGTAATGGGCAGTGATAGGCTTTTTCAATACGACATGATTAGAAGAGCGGGAGCAGGTAGAACTGCTGAGATCATTGGTAGTAAAACTCTTCCTGTTGATATCCTTTTTAGGACCATCGCGAGTAACGCCAATTTTAAAGAAAAGGTAAATAATCTTCCAGAAAATATTAAGGTTGAATTGAACTCATTTTATTCTGGTATTAATTACTATCTGAAGAATTATCCGAAACCGATTGAATATAGAATTCTAGGCGTAGACCCGGAGCCGTTCTCAATTGAGGATGCATATAGTGTTTATCTCTACCTTGCGTATAGTTTTTCACCCATGCTTAAAGATAAGCCAATGTATGATGTCATTAATAAAACTGTGCAGGGCAGAGATCTCAATCTTCTGCATTCGAATAAGATTAAGGGTAAAACGATTACTACTGTGATAGAGGAGAAGGCATCATCTCTCGTATCATCTACTTATGCAAATCTTCTAAATATTGATCAATTACTCTCTTTCTTATCACCGATAGAAGGTTCTAATGCTTGGGTTATCTCTGGAAAGCTTACAAAGAGCGGGGCGCCGATTCTTTCCTCTGATCCCCACATCACTTTTTCTGCGCCCAACCTTTGGTATGAGGCCCATACAATAATTGAGGATGGAGAGTCATTCTATGGCCACTTCTTACCTCTCATTCCATTCCCTGCAATGGGACACAACTTTCATCATGGGTGGGGTCTAACGATGTCCTATAATGATGATATGGACTTAAACTATGAAAATGATCAAAAATTTGAACAGAGAAAGTCACTCATTAAAGTAAGAGGTGAAGACGACTATGAATTATCTGTTGCTGTGACTAAGCATGGTCCATTGATTAATGATATTGTTCAGAGAAAAGAATTGATCTCGATGAGCTGGGGATTATATGAGAAATCAAATAGGCCAATTCAGGCCTTCTATCACCTTGCCAATGCAAAAACGATGGAAGAGCTCAAAACGGCTGTGTCGATGGCGAAGTCACCTGGGATGAATATTCTTTATGCAGACAAAGAAGGTAATATTGGACATTTTATACTAGGGTCTCTTTTTAAAAGAAATGCCAATACTCCATCAACAGCTATAAAAGACGAATTTGATTTTGGTGGACTCTATGACTACGAACTTTCTCCCCACCGCGTGAATCCAGATAATCAAATGCTAATCTCAACAAATGATAGACCGGATCATGCGAAGATTGAGGTGAGAGGAATTTGGTATCCAAAAAATCGTCATGATACAGTAGAGCACCTTTTAAAAGAGAGAGAATCTTGGACAATGGAGATGATGGAAAAAGTTCAGACATCGTCATTGGATATTTTTGCGCTTGATATAAGAGACACAATTATTGCTGATCTCGAAAGTTCTTTAGGGCTAGACGAGTTAGAAAAATTGGCCCTTGAAGCGCTTAAGGCCTGGAATGGTGAGAGTGAAATTTCTAGTATTGGTGCTACAATTTACAATCATTTTAATTACCTGGTAATGCCAGAAATTACTGATGAAATGAATGAGAAAGAAAGATTTCAATATTGTACGACTACTTCATCTTGGTACTTCTTACAAAGGCTTCTAAAGTCTCCTAATAACCCTTGGTGGGATATCTCGACTACGACAGAAGTTGAGAAACGAAGTGATATAGTTTTAAAGGTATTTAAGTCAACTGTTGCGGATCTTTCACAGAAGCTTGGTGGCGATGTCAAACTTTGGAACTGGGGGCGCTTGCATACAATAGAATTTCCACATCCATTTGGAATGAATAAAGTGTTAGGAAAAGTTTTTAATATTGGCCCTTTTCCTGTTGAAGGCGCGATCAATGACATTAATCATTTTCGCAGAAAAGGATGTCAAAATGGTCACGATGTAAAATCTGGTCCTAGTACACGACGAATTGTAGATTTTGCAGATCCTAGTACAAGCCTTGGAATATTGCCGCTTGGAAACTCTGGCCATATGCTAAGTCCATTTTATGATAACCAAAGAGAGAGATTTTTAAAGGGTGAGTACCGCTTGCAGTTAATGAAGGAAGCAGATATTGAAAAAAACAAGGCCTTCGAATTACTCATTAAAAAAAATAACTAAAGTCGTGTGATTTGTATTCGTTATTTCAAATTTTCCATGGGCTTCATTGCTTATTCCATGTGAAGAGAGAGGGCGAATACATTTTTTTAGAAGAGGATATTTTACCTTTCCCGAAATCGTGAGAATATTATTGTCTATTGAGAAGACACTAAATACACCGTGATGATTTAGCTTTTCAAAGGTTTGATTAGTTATCAAAATTTGTGAGTCTACATACATTCTAAATGGATGCGGACCTTTGCTTTTTACTATTCCAATTATTGTAAGAATATTTGCAAACTCGTGATCTTTTCTACCTCCGAGGAAGCCGTTGAGTCTTACGTTGGAATATTGATTTTCGTTTACAATTTTGAGAGCATACTCGAGGTCACTTTCGTCCTTGTCGCGTGGAAGCTTCGTCGTCATTGAGGTTTCTGTTATATTCGAGTCATTGTCGCCAATAATATTCTTTATTTTTTTAAATGAAGAAAGTGTGTCGTAAACGCGATTAAGCCCACCATCAATAATGATAGTATCAAGCTCATAGTCAATAGGAGTATTGCTATCCATTGGACCAATAAATTGAATAATCTTACTTGTCATGAAATCTCATTTTCATTTCATAATGATAAGCTTATATTGTACCTCTAAATAAGGACACTGTATATGATTTCAAACGTTGCTAAAAATCTTATCGATAAATATACCAATAAAATATCTTCATCTTATGACATTCATTACACAGATGAACTCTTTCAGGGCGCCGAATTTTCGCTCATTCTTAATGAGGACAAAATAGGGGATATCTTCTATAGGCCAGGTGAAAGCGCGGAATTAGATGCTTTAGTCTTGGCCTCTCTCGAACTTGGAAAGAAGATTGGTCCAAAATATTTTGCGATGGCGAACTTTAGGGAGATTGAAAATTTTCTTCGCGATGATGTAACTAAATTCGCATGGGAGCGTGTTCTTGCTTATAAGGAGTCTTGGGAAGCTGCACAAATCGTATTACTTCGTGGACTCATTTATTCTGTGCTACTAAAGAGTGGGCTTAATTTTGTGCAATTTCCTACAAATTATGAGGAGCGTACACAGTTAATACAAACTCAATTTGTTCATATTAATAACGTCCTTGGTTCTTTTGGTTTGGGGCACATTGATATTGTCGCTCTTGAGGATAGTAACCTATATGTTCATTATGAATTAGTCCGTGGACAACCAAATTCTAGTGATCTTTTCCTGGCCCTGTTGGATGGGGTAAGTGAGTATTTGAGTTTTTGCTACGGGTCAAACAGTATAAAATTGGTTGCTCAATAAGTGATAAACAGTTAATATCAAGGGTAGTTATGTTTGAGGGGTTTTTAAAAATGAAGAATATTTCAAAAGTTTTATTAGTAATATCAATGTTATCTGCACAGAATATTTTTGCTGCTGACGCTGCAGCTGGTAAGTCACTTTACGCAAAATGTGTTGCTTGTCACGGACAAAATGGAGAGGGAAACCCTTCTCAAAAAGCTCCACGAATCGCTGGTCAACATGACTGGTATATTTACTCATCGCTTGTTGCTTTTAAAAAAGGTGAGAGAAAGAACCCAACAATGCTTCCATTTATTAAGAATCTTTCTGATAAAGATTACCAAGACTTGGCAGCTTACGTTTCTCAAATGAAATAATATTAAGACAACATCTTAAAAGGAAGTAATATGCAAGGGAATGCTAATCAACTTGTCTTTAATGAAGTAACTAAAGCAGACGATATTCAAAAAGTTTTTGACTACAATATCGATGCTTTCTCGGATAGTCCTGATTTTAAATGGACTCTTGATGACATTAAAAAAGAAGTTAAAGATGGATGGCATCTTTACTCTGTTATTCTAAATGGCGAAATCATCTCAGCTGCCTTTTGTAAGCTTGAAGGTGAAGTTCTACACAGTAAGAATACTTCAATTAAAATTCAGCACCAGGGTTCTGGTTATTCACATCGAATTATGGAATTCTTTGAGTCGAGAGCTAAAGAACTTAAGTCTTCATCGATTGTTCACTACTGTGCGATTGATAACTTTAGACAATATGCCCTTAATGAAAGCCATGGTTATGTTAAGACTTCTCGTAAACTTGGCAAGCTTGGACACACTACGGAGTGGATCAAACTACTTAAGTAAGCTAAATCTTCTTGGCCTTAATATATCTTTGTATTAGGGCCTCTGATACCCAATTCTTTTTCTTAGACCTTTCAATAAACTTGTCACAGTAAAGAGTAGGGTTTCCTTTCGGGAAGCTTCTCGCACCACTATAATAATCAATGCAAGCACGAGTATAGACCTCGAAGTATTCTGGAAAGTTCTTGTTGATATAGGTAATGATGACATCACTTCTTTTTTGATCGGAGATATTAACAATGTCATCAGGTAGGGTTTGAAATGACTTTATATTTTCAAGAACTGTCTCTCTTAATTTGTGATCCTGTGATAGGCCGCTAAGCTTATTCCAGGCAAAATTAAAAACGTCACCAATTGCAGGTCCGTTAAGTAGATAAAGAGTAAGTGCTGTGGCCTCGAACTTTTCATCTGTCATTTGAAAGGCCTTGAGGTACTTATAAAGCTTTTCGCGTTCTGAATTATTCTTAGTTGTAATAGTTTCTTTTTTTAGTTCACTAGCAATTGCCTTGCGACAACTTTCATCCATGATGTGAGCAACATTCTTAAATGTTTGGTCAGTACTATCTTGCGAAGAAACTGTTTTAATGAGAAGAGCTTTGATATTTTTAAAATTCTCCATTTTAGAACAGTAAATCTTTGAACTATCGTCATTCAATATAGAGATAAGGACTTGGTCGGCAATCTCACTTGAAATTACTTGTGCTAGGTGAAAGAGTTGTTGGTCTATCTCGACAAATCTTTTGCTGCTAGACCAGTACTCTTGTAATTTCGACTGGCAATTGCTTTTTGAATCGACACAGACCTGGAAGAACCCAAGGGCATATTTTGCAAAAATAAACTGAGCATAGTGATCTGTTTTGAGTGTTGCATTTGAGAGATAACCTAGAATCGAGTCAAAGGTTTGATTGCTAAATTCTTTTTTCTCTGTCGCTGTCTTAATAGAGAGGGCCAGCATCTCTAACGTCATTTTCTTCCAATCTTCATCTCTTTGAGTTGGCCTAATATCAAGATAATGGTCCAGATATTCTTGATATGATTTCTGCTTAAAAAGTACCTTAAGGTCGTCTTTTGTATAAGTCTCTCTTGCAATGGTATTTGCACATAAAGAGATGAGAAGAATTATAGCGATTCGGTGAAGCATCTTAGTTATTACAAAGCTTTTCAATTGTTTCAATAAGATCTTTTCGTTTAAAAGGCTTAGATACCATCATGACTCTTCCATTGTACTTGGAGAGATCAATCCCATAGGCATCATCACCTGTTGCAAGAATTGCTAGGACCTCAGGACGAGTAGTTAAGACTTGTTCGATAAGTTCCTGTCCATTTATTTCTGGCATAATATTGTCTGTGATTAAGATCGTATAATCGTGATTTGAAGAGATAAAACTTAGGGCATCATTTGGATTGAAAAAGATTTCAACATTGTATCCTTTTGAGATAAGCGAAGTGCCAGATAGTGTTGCAATTTTCTCGTCGTCATCAACTAAAACAATGTTTGCTGCCATGTGTAATCCGTTCGTTTTTAATTTCCAAGTAATCAATTATATGAGAAATAGTATATCGTTAAAATTTCAAAATAACAAAATCATTTCGTTTTTAGGAGCGTTGAATGTCGAATATGCTTTTCGATCACCATTTACTAAATATTACTAATATAGCACTCGATTCTGGTTGGAGTTTATTCTTCTATCCTGAGTTTTCCAAAGTTATCTTAAATAAGGATAATTCTAAATTAGTTTCAGGGTTTGAAGCAGAGTTAAGTTCTTTTTTTAAACTTCAAAAAAGTTTTAAAGCACAAGTTCATGTTAATGGTGTCCATCTTCTTGTAAGCGTTGATGCTCAGTCAAAAGAAGTTAGGCTTGGTACGGCCAGGCTAGCAAATGAAATTTTTCTTCTTGATCAAATTGAATCAAGTCTTGATAGCGAAGTGATCAACTTACGTGAATCAAATTCAGTTTACCTTGCTTTCAAAAAACACGTTGAGCTTATTAATTCAATTCCAGTTTCTTCTCATCCTGGAATAAGTAAGATCGTCGCGGCCCATGGAGATCTAACTCCACTTGAAGAGCTCGAAAGTGAAGAAGTCCTCTCTCGCGTCAAGGTAATTACGGAAAATCTACTAAAGAATGTTGAATCATATAAGCCAATTCTTTTTGAAAAAATATCAGACTTTGCCCTTTCTTTAACGGCACGTTTTGCACTTCTTAGAATTCACTTGTTAAAGTTTATTGCTATTCTTCCATCTCTTGACTATGACAAGTCTGGTGTTGAGGTGAAGAAAATTTTACTTGAGTCCCTTGAGAGGCTTTTAGTCGATAGCCGTAAGGCCCGTACTAATAACTTAAAAGGAGAAATGGCGGCACTTCCTCTGTTTTGGTACTCATTATTTTTTACTGCTTATTTCGTCGCAAAGATTTTCCCGGCAGCGCCTCTCGCAATGTTGATTAGGTTTTCAGTTCGATTTATGGCGAAACGATTCATTGCAGGAGAAACGATTGAGCTAGCGGAAAAGAACTTTGCACAGCTTTTTGCAACTGGACGAGATGTGACTCTTGATCAACTCGGTGAGCTGGTTGTTTCTGAAAAAGAAGCTGATCATTATATGAAGGAAGTTATTAAACTTGTTGAAGGTTTCTCCCTCCATATTAATAGAGGGGAGAAAAATGGAGCAGGTATCCTTAAGGCCCACGTTTCGATTAAAGTCTCTGCTCTTTGCTCTGATTTTAAGCCAGAGGCCTTTGATTACACTTATGCACTTGTGGCCCCTCGCTTAAAGGAAATTCTTCTTAAGGCGAAATTGAATGAAGTTTTTATCAATATCGATGCTGAACATTACCATTATCGTGACATCGTTTTTAAAATTTATCGTAAGGTACTTCTTGAAACTGAAGATCTTAGATCATTTGCTCACACAGGGATCGTAGTTCAAGCATATCTTAGAGATGCAGTTTTCCATTTACGCGAAGTTATTGCTCTCGCGAAAGAACGTGGCATCACTATGCCTGTTCGCCTTGTTAAAGGTGCCTATTGGGATGCTGAAACAGTAGAGGCGACTGCTCATGGGCATAATGCACCTGAATTTTTAAATAAAGAAGAGACAGATATACACTTCAGACAAATGGTAAATGAAATTTTTAAGGCATACCCACATCTTCAAATTTGTCTTGCTAGTCATAATTTCTCTGATCACGCATTTGCTTTTGCTCTAAGAGAAGCAAAATATCCAAATCTTCCTGCTATTGAACATCAGTGTCTTCACATGACATATGAAGCACTTTCGACAGCAATGGCAAAAATGGGGTGGGCCGTAAGAAATTATGTGCCAATTGGAAGTCTTATTGTTGGTATGGCCTATCTCGTTAGACGAATTATGGAGAACTCTTCTCAAGTTGGAGTTCTAACTATTATGCGTTCACATAAGAAGAAAGTTTCACTTCTTTCTCCTTTAACAATTTTTAAAACAAATCTTGATAATAATGCATTAGCATTTGACCAAACAATCACAAATCTTGATGGTGCATTTTTCAACACTCCTCCACTTAGAACATATCTTGATGAGGAAAGAGCAAGTATTGAAGAAGTTTTAAATGACGACTCTTTTTTAGGGACAACGTTTGAAAATGCATTCTCATGTGGAGGAGATGAAATTTCTATTTTTTCTCCTTCCGAGGAAAATAAAGTTGTTGGAAAGATTCATTTTGCCACAGTTGAAGATACCGAAAGAGCACTTAAAGTTTCTGATGAAGCTTTCTATGATGGTGCATGGTCAAACCTTGATTTCTCGTTGAAGTGCACTGTGATGACTAAGGCCGCACTTCTTATGACAATTAGAAGAAATGAACTTTCTCGTCTTATTATGCATGAGTCAGGGAAAGCACTTTCAGAGGCACTTGCCGATGTTGATGAAGCAATTGACTTCATCAATTTCTACATAAGAGACCAAAAGTCCATTCTTGATACTACTGAAGTTGTAGGGCGTGGTGCTGCCGCTGTTATTGCTCCATGGAATTTTCCTTTAGCAATCCCATGTGGAATGATCGTGAGCTCACTAATTGCTGGAAATACTGTTATTTTAAAATCTGCAGAGCAAACCCCACTTATCGCACAAGTTCTTGTTGATCTTCTTCATGAAGCAGGTGTTGATAAGAGTAGCTTAATTCATCTTCCTGGTGTCGGCGAACTTGTAGGTGAGAAGCTAATTAATTCCGAGGAGATTGCTACAATTGTTTTCACTGGATCAAAGGCCGTAGGTGTACATATTGCTAAATGTGCAGCGAAAAGACTTTATAAGAATAAGAAAACAGGTGCTACTTATCAGGTGAGAGTTATTACTGAGATGGGCGGAAAAAACGCTGTTATCGTAACTAATAATGCTGAGCTTGATGAAACCGTTAGTGGTATCCTCTATTCAGCCTTTGCCCATGCTGGTCAGAAATGTTCTGCATGTTCGCGTGTTATCGTTCATAACAAGGTAAAAGAAAAGCTTGCAACTAGATTAAGTGAAGCGGCAATGGATCTTAAAGTTGGAAAGGCAACTGACTTTAGTGCATTTGTTAATCCAATGGTTAATAAAGATGAAAAAACACGCATTATATCTCAAGTAAAAGAAGCTTCTAATGAGGCCGTTCAATTTGGGGGGAAAGTCTACCTGGATAGAAGTAATGAAGAACTTCCTGGTAGCTGTGTTGGTCCCGTTGTTATTGAACTACCTTTTAATCAGGCCATCAAAAAAAGTAGTTTCGCAATGAAAGAACTCTTCGCTCCTGTTATTCACATCATAGGTTATGATACTGCTGAGCAGGCCATTAAAATTTTCAATGGCACTGAATATGGATTAACCGGTGGAATCTTTTCTCAGTCACAAGATGATATTGATTTCTATACTGAGCGAATGCAATGTGGAAATATTTATGTGAATCGTCCAATTACTGGTGCTCGTGTCGCGATTGAGCCATTTGGCGGTTTCAAACTTTCTGGAACTGGTCCAAAGGCCGGAGGTGTCGATTATATTAGAGCATTGAGTGTTGAGGCCCATATTGGTCAATCTGAGCATCCCGCGATTAAACAGTCTTTTGAAAAAGGATCTGATTATCTTGTGGATTTCGCAAAGGTAAGTGGTCTCTATGATGCAAGTCGAGTAGAAAGAGCGATTAGATCTATTGATGAGATCATCTCAAATTTTGGTCCACTCTTTCCAGGTGTTTTTGGAACAGAGAAGTCTCAGTTACAGAATTTACGCCAATGGTTGGTCAATGATTTTCAGACTATTATCAATTCACCACGCGATAATAGAATTATCCCTGGGCAGCTGAACTACTCTCATTTTGATTCATTCAAATCGCAATGTGTTTATCTCTCTCTAGGTGAGAAGGTTACAATTAATTCATTTGCCAATTTTATTATGGCCGTAGCTTGCGGACTTGGAGTGACAGTTCTTTGCTCTAATAATAAGGCCTATATCTGGTGGAAGTATCTTATTGATATACTCGTAAAGAATAGATTCTCTCCTCGAAATATTGAATGCTTCTATGTGAACTTTGATAAGATGAAGAAAGAAGATGGGCAATTTGTTGATGTCTTCATTGTTGATGGCGATGATTCTTCTTACTTAAAAGTTGTAAACTATATGGAGCAATTTATTGGTAAAAAAGCGATGCCGAAAATTATCTATGGACGTGATGAAGTCGCAAGTTCATGCTTTGAGATGATGAGACCTTACGTTAATGAGCGTTCTTTTGCTGTTAACGTGATGAGGCATGGGGCACCAATGGAAGTATCTCTATAATGAAGATCTTAATTCTTGGTGCTGGCAATATGGTTGAGGCCTTCTTTGGGAGAAGTGTCGAGAGTTTTACGAGTGATGAAATTTCGATTACATCACCTAGTAATACAAGCAGTCGTGACTTTGCTAAAAATTATGGAATCAATTTTATAAATTTTGAAAATGCATTTGACGTTGAATACGATGCTTATATTCTTGGGATGAAGCCTCAGGTTTTGTTAGAACAAGCCAAGTTTTTTGGAGAAAAAATTCCTAAGGGAAAATTGATAATTTCGATACTCGCTGGGGTAGATGTAAATAAGCTACAAGGTATATTTTCTACATCACAAGTAATTCGGCTGATGCCCAATACTCCTTCGGCCGTCTCTATGGGGGTTTGTCCTGTTTATGCAACTAGTTCAACTGATGAGCTTTTCTTGGATTATTTCGCAAAGTCACTTCAAAATACAGGACTAATTTTCTTCGTTGATAATGAGGATAAATTAGATAAAATTACTCCATACTCAGGAAGTGGCCCAGCCTACTTTTTTGAAATCGCTCGTATCTATACAGAAAAGCTGATTAGTGAGGGGATTCCTGCTGATCTTGCAAGAGAGGCAATTGCGATGACCATGAAGGGATCGGCCGAGTTAATACTTCAAAGTAATAAATCTCTTGATACTCTTAGAGATAACGTAACTTCCAAGAAAGGAGTTACCTATGAGGCGCTCGCGGAGATGAAAGAAAATAAATTAGAATTGATTCTTAATAGTGCAATTGATCGTGCACACAGAAGAGTTACAGAATTAAAAAAGGGTAGTTAATGTCAGCAATTAAAAAAATCTATAAAGCACTTCCTGAATCTATTAGAGATACAGCTCTCGTTCGTACATTTGGTCTTTTCAAAGTTCCTCTTCTTTTTTGGATATCTCCAACAGTTGTTGAGTTATCAAAAGAGAGATGTGAGGTAAGAATTCCACTAAATCGAAAGACAAAGAATCATTTGAAGTCGATGTACTTTGGGGTTTTAGCTGCTGGTGCCGACTGTGCAGGTGGTTTAGCTGCGATGAAGCTTATTATTGAGAGTGGCCAGAATGTATCATTAGCATTTAAAGATTTTAAAGCAGAATTTCATCAAAGAGCTGAAGCTGATACTCACTTTATCTGTAATCAAGGAAAAGAAATTGCGGATTTTGTTACTAAGGTTGTTGAAAGTGGTGAAAGACATCACATGCCTGTCGAAATTGTAGCAATTTGTCCTAAAATCTCTCAAGAGCCAGTGGCCACATTTACTTTAACATTATCTCTAAAGAATAAATCTAAGAAGTCTTAGCCGGCTTCTTGGTCACTTTGAGTAAGCTCATCACTCTTTGAAATAGCTTCAAGCTTTCTTATTTCTTTCTTTTTAAATATTGTTTCGATCAGAATTGATTCTATAGAGAAGAAGTTTTTCGCTGCACTTTCGAGGTATCTGTCCCCATAGCATGGAATGGTAAATAGAGAGCAGTCTGTGTATCTTTCCTCTTTCAATAGTGAGGCAATGATTGAACAAGCAAGTTCACTTCTTTCTAGCGGAGTAAGATCTTGTGTCACTTCAAATATATCAAAATAGAGACTATTAAGTGTATCTCCTTCTTTTATTTTGCTTCGACCAAATAGGGGAAGGAGAGTACCTGCCATCTTAAAGATATTATCCATCTTTTGAATGTGAACTCTTTTAAGGTCATTCTCCTTACAATTTATAACTGCCAATAGCTTGCCTTCATCATCCCTCGTTAGGTAGCAATTCTTTTTCAAAATTTGATTCTCAATAATATCTTTATCGAGGATTATATTTATATCTTTTTCCTTGCCAATTTTTTGTTTGGCGAGAAAAGTTCTTATCTCTTCAAGTTCACTCAAACTTGCACAAGTTAGTTCTGCAGGAGGCCTTGAAAGAACAGGATATTTCTTAGCGAATATATTGATGATTTTATATTCTGTACTCTTTTTTATAGATATTGATCTACTTAAGCGTTCAAGTATTCCTTCGTGTGTTGAGTTCTCTTTTAGAATGAGTGCATAAAAATACTTACAATCACTGAATTCTGTTATCCTATCCTTGTCTTTTATAATTGCACTAAATGCATTCTGCCATTGCCTTTTCCCCTCTGGGCTTAGTTCTGGTGAAGTTGAGAAATCTCCAACGTAGCACACAGGCTGAATGGCACCGTCAATCAATATCCTTTGGATTGAAAATGTTGCAAAACCTTTTATCTTCTTATCTTCTTTTATGATGAGACAGTATGTATGTTCCTTTGTGAACGCAAAATAATTTTTCACACCTAAAGGATAGTCATAGTTGATCTTTACGCCATTGGTTTGGATAACCATTTTTTCTAAAAAATTATCTATCTCACCGATACCGTCGGTATTGATAATTTCTAGAAACTTATAATTTTGAAGGTATTCTTTGATACTAATCATAAGCTCTCCATTGCTTTATTGTAGAGAAATGAAGAGAAGTGACAATTTATGCTTTTTAAAAAATGGCAATAGCTCGCTAATTCAACAGGATAGGAATAATAGTATTCAAACTTTCAGCTATTTAAATGACTTAGATTGTTTTTACGAATTTGCCTGAATATCTAGGCAGGGTTTGAACTATCGATAAAGACACACTCGACTTCAAAGTTTTTCTCAACAAGTCCCATGAGTGCCTTGATTCCAAACTTTTCAGTTGCATTATGTCCGGCCGCAAACATATGAACATCAGACTCACGTGCTTCATGATAGTCATGCTCACTCATTTCACCCGTTAGGTAGGCATCAAGACCCTCGTTATAAGCATCCTTCCATCCTGAGTTAGCTCCGCCTGTGATAATTCCAACAGATTTAATCTGTGGCCTATCTTCAGCATTTGAGTGAAGAACTGAATGCTCCACCGCTGTCGCGATGATTTCTTTGACTTCTTCTGGTGCTTTCGGTTCTGCAAATACACCTTTTACACCAGTTGGCATCCCTTTATAGTCTCCAAATGGATGAAGGTTTGTGAGCCCTAACTTCTTTGCTAGAGTCGCAGCATTTCCAAATTCAATATGCCCATCTAGAGGAAGATGGTAACCAAAGAGATTTATGTCATTTTGAACTAATGGTTTTATTCTTTTTGCAAAGGATTTTGTAATTGTACGTGGTCCATGGAAGCTCCAAAAAAGACCGTGATGTACAACAAGACATTGGCAGCCCATTTCCACTGCTTTTTCTATTGATTTCTTTTGTGCAGAAACTGCAAAAGCAATTTTAGAAATATGCTCAACGCCCTCTATTTGTAGGCCGTTTGGTCCATAGTCTTTATACTGTTGAGGAGAGAGTATTACATCAAAAAATTTTTCTAATTCACTTCTCTCAATCGTCTTCATTTTAGTTCTCTGGATGCTCAGTAAAGAATTGAGACCTTGTCGTTGCTCTTTCCTTTTCAAATGAAAGCTTAATTTTTTCAACGGTCTCAATTAGCTCTTCATTGTCTGGGCTAATTTCAATGGCCTGTTCGAACTCAATAATGGCCTTCTCATAATTATGAACCATCATGTATGCTCGTCCAGCATTGATATATGGAAATTCCTTGTTTTGATACTTAATTGCTTTCTTTGCTAATTCAAACCACTTTAAAGCTTCTTCTATAGACCCTTCGTTAAGTAGGATTGAGCCAAGGTCATTGTAGGCAGGCCCAAAGTCTGGATCAAGCGAAATTGCTCTTAGGCATAAGCTCTTTGCTTTTTCTGGTTCTCCAAGAAGTGTATAGATCCAAGCAACTAGAGTATTAACTTCCGCTGTATCCTTAAAGCTCTTGGCCTTTAGGAAGTGTTCTAAGGCAAGTTCATGATCCTTTTGGTATGCAGCTTTATGACCAAGAGATAGTGATTCTTCATATTTCTCTTCTCTTTTACTTTCAAGTCCTAGTAGGGAAGTTTTGTTGTCACTGACAACGGCCTTTACTTTCTCAATATCAAGTTGAAAGAGAACCGGAGTTAAGTCTTCTTCCATCTCTTCTTCATCTTCAATATCTTGTCTTCCACCTTCAAGTAGAGAGAATCTTCCAAACTTCTTCACTTCAGTTACTTGCTTTTGAGTGAATGCTGTTTCTGTTTTTACTTCACGAATAAGTGAAGTTCTTGGGAGTTGAACATCAATATTTGCAAACTTTGCGGTTAACTCATGAAGTTCTTTTCCATGCTTATAAATGCAATTAATAACAGCTGCCATATCGTTGATGATATTTGCTTTATTAGGTGATAATTTTAAAAATACTTCAACAAACAAGCATAGGTTTTTGAAGTTTGTTTTAGCTGTCTTAATATGCTCGCGATGAATTAATGAAGTATCGTTGTAATTAGTAGAGACAAATTTTGTTTTTACAATTTGCTCAAGTTCTTCTGTCAAATTACTAGCACATGTACGTATTTCCGCACGATGAAATGCACTCGATAGGTCGGTAATCGCGTGAAACAATCTGTCGATATAAGATTTCGCCTGAATTAGTTCACTTAGTAAAATTTCGTGGGCTGAGTTCATTTCAATCCTTTGAGTAGTCTAGGGAATAGCTCTCCGTAGCTAATATGCAAAATTTATTACGATCTTACAATATTAATTCCCCGATATAGAAAAAATCCAAAGTGTGATTGCCATAAGAGTAAAGATCTCTAACCTAAGTAATATTAGATTCTTATGACTTAATGCAGCTATTTGAGTGTTATTTTGTCTCATCAGACCTCCCGTTCTCTATATAATACATAATCAATGCCAATTCTTTACAAGTTAAGTCATTGAAAGTATGAAGATTGGGTTGAGACAAAAGGAAGCCGGGGGCATAATACCCCCAGAATTATTCTTTATCGATTGTACTATATTTTAGAAGACGGTCATCTTTGTTAACTTCAGAGTACTTATTTGTAATCCTTTCAAAGATATTTCCTTTCTTTCCACCAATTCCCTGAGATGCAAGATCACGGAAATTTATTACATTTCCAGCACCCTTGTTTTTACCAAACATTTTTGCAAATGGGTTACCAGTATCTTTCGAGTTGCTCGACTTCTTCGCTCCGCTTCCACCGCTGAAGCTTAGAGAACGACCACCACCTGTGTAGCTAATTTTTGGTGACTTATAACGTGAACCTGAGCTTGGGGCTGCACCGTTTGAGCCTGAGCCTCCACTTAGTCCCGCTGCTGATGCTCCACCTGCACCGCCTCCTCCAGCGCCACTTCCTACTTGAGCGCTAGTTACCTTCGCTTTTGCAGCCGGCCCGTCAACAAAACCTGATGCCTTATCAATTGAACCACCAACAGTTGAAGTCGCAATATCTTCTGGGTCGATAGCAGAGTTTGCGCCACCATTACCAACATCAATTGCACTTCCTTCTCCCGAACCTGCGTCTGCTGTGTTTGTTCCAATTGAACCATTTATGGAGATAGCACCACCGCCACCGATATGAGTTGTAAATCCTGTTCCAAGACCATTACATTCAACCGCCATTGGATTAAGATCACAGAAGTTCATTAGTTCTTCTTGTGAAGCAAATCCTTCCGGTAGGTCAATTACATCTGCGTCTTCAACTTTATTAATAATACTTCCAAGAAGCTTCTTTTGTTTTCCAAGCATTGTTACCGCAACTTGTTCTTTCGCAACTTCAACACCTGCTTCCGCTGCTATTGCATATGCCGTAGAGATAGTACTTTGGTTTTGAAGAATTCCGTGAGCTGTTGTTAAGTTAAATGAAAGCTGGCATTCTTCTTCAGCACTGTTTACTTTTAAGGTTCCTGCTCCTTCTGTTACATATTCTGCTAGTGTTTTATTATCACCTTCGATCTTGATCGAAGCAATACTTCTTAAAAGCTCATCAACTTTCCCTGCGCCTGACTTATTTGTTGAACATAGGTCAATAGCATCTGCGTTTTGCGGCATTTGCTTTGCGAGGGAAACCATCATTAAAAGTTTCGCTGCTTGAAGAGCTCGTCTTTCTTCTGCCATGTCTTGTAGCTTACCAATTCCATCCTTCTGCGCTTTAAGCGCTAGGGTAGATGTATCTTCCTCAGTTGGATTTGCATTCATCATTTTAAGTTGTTGATCCTGTTGGTAGCTTTGAGTTCTAAATTGTTGAACAGCATCGTTACCAGTTTGAACAATCTGAGCACCATTATACGCATTTAAAACATTCATACACTCATCATAGTCGATTGTTTCAGGGCCGACGTTAGAACATTTGATTCTGCCATCAAAAGATTTTTGTACTTGAGCGTTTGGCTTATAATCATCCTCTTTCCATTTCTTTTCACCGCTTGCGAAATTTTCACCTGCTGTAAATGCAAACATGGCACAAGCTCTCGCTTTCATCATTCCATACTTAATTAGTGTCGCGATGTTTTCTTTTTTTTCTTTGTATCGGGCACCCATTAGAATAACAACCATTTTTTGGAAATGATCCTTTGTCAGGTTTACCGGTTCAGACTTAGAAGAAAACATTTCATTCCACGGTTGATCAGCTGCAGCCTGATAAGCAGACTGACACTCTCTAAATTGCTTTGTCCCGTGAGCAATAATATCGTCGCTGTTGAGCTTATTTCCTTCTTTTTCCAGATTTTGTAGCATCTCTTCCATTGAGCCTTGAGGCGTTGCTGCTGTTCCAAGATTACCTTTTGAAGATAGTTCAGCTTTTTGGCTATCAATACCTGACTTCAAGTCAGAACAATCGTGGACTCCTTTTTTCAAGCATTCATTGTATTGAGTTACAACGTTGTCATAATTATAAATTTGTTCTTGAGAGGCCGGAACATATTTTCCTGTAATAGTGTCTTTGTAGCAAGCTTGACCTTGCTTCTGATTACAATTCTTTCCCTCAGCAAGAGTAAAGCGATTTGGAGCAACTGGTTTCACGCTCATCCCTTGTTGCGCTTGGTGAGCAGTACCAGTTCCATCGTAATAATTGTGAATTACCGTTTGAGTCGCAGTACCTTCTTCAGGGGTCGTTTGGGACTTTTTTTCTATTTGAGGTATAATTTCATGTTCAATTTTATTATTTGCAGCGATTAACTCTTCTTTTTGTTTGAGAGCATCTTTTAGATTTCTTCTATGTTGATCGAGCATGGTTCCGTTACCGCTAACACTACTCATTGTGCATAGACCATTATCAGCTAAAATTCCTTCGCACTGTTCTACTTTATTTTGATAATCCTCAATATCTGCTTCAAGATCACGAATTTGACTTGTGTTCTCAGCTAGGAAATGTCGAGCTTCTTCTATAGTTGATATTTCAACGGCCAATACACTAGCACTTTGACTAATACTTAATGTTAGTAATAAAAGTAGAGTATTTGCTGATATTAATTTCATGATTACTTCCTAAAAATTTGTTTCCTAGTACTATTATTCTAATACCTTCTCGGAATTTCCTACTTGAATCTTGATATAAATAGACTGATATTGTTTAAGTAGTTAATAATACATAGCGCACTGATTCTTTTCACCAGGCAATTATTTGTGGCAACATTGATAAAAATGAATTGGAGTATTAATGGAAACAACTGTGCATCGCTATGAAATCCTAATCAACGAAAAACACCTGGACTCTTTTGGCCATGTAAATAATGCTGTCTATCTTGAATTGTACGAAGAGGCCCGTTGGGACCTTATAACAAAAGGTGGATGGGGATTAGATCGTATCCAGAGAGATAAGATTGGGCCAGTAATTACATCGCTAAAAATAGATTTTAAGCGTGAGTTAAAAAATAGAGAAGTTATCACGATTGAGACTTCCTTTGGTGGATTTCGAAATTCTAAAATATCATACCTTGAACAACGAATGCTTAAAGCTGATGGTGCCGTGGCAAATACTATGACAATGGAAGCGGGTCTTTTCGACCTTCGAGAAAGAAAGCTTGTTGATCCAAGTGATGAATGGATGAGAGCTCTTGGTGTTGAAGGTGATTGGCGAAATTATCTTAAATAAATATTTTGAATATATTGCTGGAAAATTTTTTCTGCGTGATTTTTAACAATATCAAGCAGAAGAAATTCTTCTGCATTTTGTTGATCAAGAAATTCTAAAAAATGTTCCAATGTAAATTCGTTGAAATATCTTTGTGCGACATCAAAATCACTAATATGCCACATTTCTGGCGCGACACCTTCTTGGTCAACTTCATATGGCCTAAAGAAACCGAGACCGTCTTCTTCTGCAATTATTCTATCGAAGAAGCATTTCATTTTATAAAACATAGCGCCTTCGCTAAACTCACCAGGGATTAGCTCGATATGATAACCTTCTGGCCATGTGTTCTTGTCTACTACGTCGATATCCGTACCCCAATGGTGGCGGCTTGTTCCAGGAAGTGCCGACCAGCGTAAGATTGCAAAAACAACTTCCTCATCCGTTAGTAAATCATAATTTAGTGCAGTACCATTTGAATCAAGGAGAGTCTTTTCTCCACGGCATTTCTTATTCCATATTGAAAGTTGATTTTCAAAAGATCGAAAAGAGCTTAACACATAGAGATCAATGCCTTCTTGTTTTGCTCTTTCTTTGAGTTTTAAAAACTTTGGATAGGTTTCTTTATGAAAGAGGCGGCTAGTAATCTCATCTGTGATGAGATGGTCCTCTGTCATTCCGTGAATTTCATTTTTATTCTTCATCAATAATTAACTTTTCACTTCCGTCATCAAAAAGTCTTCTTAGTCCTGATTGATTATACCTTTTAGAAATTACATTCCAAATAGAAGCACTCTTATCTGTATTAATATCACTATTTTTATAATCATATTTGACTTGTCCTTCTTGCGCAACATCAGAAAAACTTAACACGCTACTTGTATTGTTTGATGAATCAAAATTCCAATTAGTTTTTGCCTTCGCCTTTGTACTTCCTCTTCTTTTTGAAGAGCTAAGCTTTGGTTGAATAGTTTTAACTGAAGCTGTTGCTGACTGTAGAGCTTCTGTATTTGGTCTAATTTCTGCCATTCTTAAAGAAGGTGGGTTGTAAAGTGCAACACGATTTCCTGATTCTGAAGCAGCACTCTTGGCCTTGCTCAAGATATCATTTGATATTTCATCAACTGACTTTCCTGTTTGTTTTTTTACCATAGGAGAAATTTTGGAAAGTAGGGCCGACTTCGCTTTCTTTGCAATAGCTGCTTGCGCATCAAGATCTGATTCAACCGCGCCTGAGCTTGAGTTCCCTTGATTAAGACTTTCAACACCACTTACTGCTGCTCCAATATTCATCGGGCCGAGGCCTGAAAATGCACCTGAAGGCATGTTAATTTTCATACAGGCATTTTCACCACTTTTATTTTTCATTCTCTTACACTGACATCCAGGATCAAATTTTCCATCAACATAAACACAACCTTTTGCTGCTGCAAGGCCTGATCCTCGAAGAGCATCTTCTGATTCTGCCCATAGGCTATCAGGTGTTTTCCATAGATTTTGGCAAGTCTGCGAGTTTGTGCGGTTAGGATTTTTTGCTCCCTTATCTGTATAGCAGTAACAATAAGGCTTAGAAAGATCCTCTCTTCCATCTGGGCAGTAGTTAGAAATACTTGCCATGTACTTCTCTCGTAAATCCTGAATCATTCCCACGTTACTTTCCGCTTCTTTTGCTTTCTTTGCCATTTCAGATGATAAGGCAAAAGACTGAACTGCAGCTATACCACCTGCCGCAATAACTCCGATAGGGGTGTCAAGAAATTTGGATACATAACTAAGACCATCCCCAACACTTCCTGCAATTTTAGAGATGCCTGAAGGAGCAGGAGCTTCTCCTGCTGGTTGTGTTTCGGTAGCTTTTATTTGGTCAGTCGGCTTTGCGTCTGAGCCTGCTCCGGCTTCCCCGCCACTGTCAGCAGTTGTGTCGCTTTCTTCACTCTTACTACAAGGCTCAGTGAACGCTCCACCTTTTTGATATGCTTCGTAAACGGCCATCGCAACAGAAGCCGTGTAACCAAGGCCTAACATCTGATAGAGTTTCTTATTGTCTTTTGCATACTTGCCAAGATAATTTTGTTCTTTCTCAAGATAATCAAATGCTGTTAGTTGAGCATCTTTCATTGTATCTTTTTCCGATGCTTCTTTATTAAACTCATCGGCCATCTTTTTTACATCTTTTTCTACATCATCCTCAAAAGCGACGTTCTTCACAAATCCTGCGAGTGAAGTTGCCCCAAAGATTTTTGTAGACCAACAGCTGCTCTTCCAAGAGCTTGCGCCAAAGACTTGCCAAACAGCAAGAGAGGCAAAGAGACCCGACTCAATTGTTTGAAGAGTTTTCCCTTTTGTAACATCTGAGCTATTAACATCATCTCCATACTTATTTCTTGTTTTCTTTTCCTGATCTTTTGCCGCTTTTTCATAACATGAAGCTCTTTGCTCTGAAGCAAGTTCTTCACATGCTTTATATTCTGCCTGATTTTTTAATGTTGATTCTGTAGAAACGCATCTATTTAATGCGGTATCGAAGCGCTGACCCTGCGGACAATCTGTAGAAGAGCCCTCATCTGCGCCAACTTGAAAAGATATTAGGAGCAGGTTAAGTACCAAAGATATTTGTAAATACTTACGAATTTTATTATGCTTCATACTTTTTCCTTAAAATTCTATTCCTCTTCTAGTATAAGAGCTAAAGTGGCGTCGGGTCTATGGCCGCTATTTGTACAAATTGTATTAAATAATCGGAATTATTATGTTTTTACTTAAGTTTTTGCGAAATATTACCCTCTCGATCATTGTATTTGGTTGCCTGAATATTGTGGCAAGAGATTACCAAGACTTACAAGTAGGGGATGTCCTACTTCTTGATCTCGACTGCTACTCATGTCAGAGAATTGAGGATGAGACTTTTGGTCCTTACTCTCATTCAGGAATAGTTGTTGAGGTTAATGGGGAGCTGGTTATCGCTCAGGCCTTATCGACAGTGCATCACTTAAGAGTGTCAGCATTTCTTAAGTTCTCTCCAAAGAAAGCACTACACTTACGACCGAAGAAAATGACAAATTCGAAGCAAAAAAATCTTAGTCATAATTATATGAATAAGTTTTATGGAGCTGAATTTGATCATGACTTCTTATGGGATAATGATTCATTTTATTGTTCTGAATTTTTATTTAAGTTGCTAGACTCTGTAAACGTTTTGAGTGACTTAAAAGCGCTTCCTATGAACTTTGAAAGAAATTATGATTTTTGGAATATTTATTTTGATCACGGTGTCCCACAAGGGGAGATTGGAATTTCTCCAAATGACTTCTATAGAAGTTCAGATTTTGAAATTTTAAATTAAAATGTAAGAGGGGAAAGCTTCCCCTCTATCTCAACTTTCTTGGATTTATCTTTTAGACAATTTAAAAAATCATTCTGTGAATTAAAGTTACAAATTTTAAGGGCCTGATTAAGCGCTTTGGCCACTGCATATGAAGAGCCTGTAAAAAGATCATTTTCACCTTTAAAAGGAAAGAAATAGCTTACATGCTCTTGGTACTTATTTTTCTTATCGACATAGGCCGTATCATATTTCGTTTTTGGATAGTAATCACTAATAATTAATATATTCTTATTACTTTTTACTAGTTCTTGTGGGAATAGTTTATGTTCCTCTCTAATCCACTGATCTTGAACACCACTTGCTACAAATACAATATTTTTGAGATCTATTTTTTGGAGTGAAATACTCTTAAGAAAAGGCAAGCCTGCAGCAATCAGAAAGATATCTGTTCTCTTTAGTCGTTCAGTAGAAAATGCATTTTGCCAGTAAATCTCTTTCTGTCTTTTATCTGCATCAAAAACAATTAGTGGCTCAATTATTATTTCTTGTTCAACGTTCTTAATAAGAGTCTCTAGTACTCTTTGACCATGGAATCTTCTGTCGCGGGTGTTCTCTTTAGCACAGTCAAGCTTTAAAGATTTAGTCAGATCCGTCACATCTAAAATGGTTATGTTTTTATGCGGTTTAAGCCTTTGTGGGCAAAAGCCTGTGTCGATGACTGTGATATGTACTTTGGAATAAATTGGTTTTGAAAAAAGAAGAGCGAGTACTACAAAGAGTACTCGCTTAATTAATTTATTTTTGTAATCTGTATGGTTTATGGTGTCCATTTTTACTTGTTAGTTTCCCATGTAGACCTTTATCAAACTTCTTAAGGTTACTCATTTTACCATCGATTTCACTTAGTGGACCAACGATTTTCTTAAATAACTTTTTGAATGTAAATAGTCTCTTTGTAACTGCAGATCTCATCTCTTTTTCAAATGGTTTGTGTTCCTCTAAACCTTCTTTTAAAGAGTGGTATAAGTTATGAGCTGCTAGGTATAAACCAACATTCGACTTATCCGCTTGTTTTCCAAGATTGCTATTGATCTTATTATGCAATAAATTTTTATCATCAGCAACTAAGTCCGCAATATCCTTGTCTCCAAAAATACCGATTGATTCATCGTACATTTTGTTAACTTGGAATACCTCGTCGAAAGCTCTAAGCGCTACAGCTTCCATCTTCTTCTTCGTGACATCACTTGAGAAGTAGTTATTACCATCAACAGTTGCTTTAACATCTGCGATCATATTATCATTTGATTTTGCAAGTGTTTTTGCAACTTCTAGTTCACCTTTGTAGTTTCTCTCGTCTGCTTGAATAACTGCAATGTGTGACTTTAAGTTCTTGTTCATTCTATTGTTTGCAAAAAGCACTTTTGACTTTTCAGAGTTTCCTGCAAAGTGGAATTCTAACTGATTCGCATCTTTGAAGATTGTCTGATGTCTCTTGAATCTTTCTAGTCCGTTTTGGTCAAGTGTTACAATCGCAAGTTCTTCTGAGTTTCTTATCATGTTTTCGATTGTTTCTGTCACTTTTCCCATAGTGTTAACAAGTAGTGCTTTTCCTTTGAGTCCATTTTGTAAAACTTGATCGTTTGCTGTTCTTACAGTTGTATCAAGAATACCAACTTTGTCTAAACCACCATTTTCAGAAAGCAAGTCTTGTATTTCTCTTAGTGAGTCTGAAGCATCAGCAACAATGATTACATCTTTTGAGGCATCAAGGGCCTCTTTTGCTACTACTGAAAGTGCTTGACCTAGCTCACCAACAATTACACCATCTTTTTCAAGGTATGCAGTAATATTAATTGGCTTATAAGCTTGATCTCTATCTTTTACTGAGATTACTGCATCTGTAAGAGTCTTTGAATCTGTTAGATTTCTAATATCGGCAAACTCTTTTGAGATCACACCGTCAGTGTCAGAGTGAATAACAACTTTTACATTGTCATAAACTTTCTTAGAATTGTTTTCAACTTGAACTCTTAGACCGATTGATTTTGATCTAATAAGCTCTCCAGAAAGTCCAAGTCTTGACATTGCTATTGGGTATCTTACTTGACCGTTTGTTATGTTATCACTCTCAAGAATTCCATCTTTAGAAGATGTAAAGTGTCTCGCTTCAATTTCATTTGCAGCACTAGCTGTAATGATTACTTGGTCATTATCAATACTTCCAAGTTTAGAAGAAACGAGTCCTTTAGCAACAGCTGTGATTGTTGCTGTTGTTTGCCCTGGGATTGTTCCTAGGTTATATCCTTGTCCATTTATAAATACTTTTACATCTGTTTTTTCTGCGGCACCAAAGTTTGATATTTTGATATCATAAACCTTGTTTTCTCCAGGAGCAAAAATTCCATCTTCCGAACCAACTCCATTAATACCAACCTCTCTAACTTTGATTGAATCAACTTTTAATACCGAAGACTTAGTGTAAACTTCGCTAACTTTTGTAAACTCAGAAGCACGGTTTTGTTCTTTTATTGTAGGGTAGTTTGCATTGTAAGTAGCCTCACTCGCTTCGGCCCTTGAATCTTGCTCAATTCTTGAGTACTCCGCTTGGTAACTCGTTGCTCTTGAGTTTTCGAAAGATACTTTATAATCTGTTGAGTTAGTGTCTGGAGAGTTAAATGTTTGTTCTTCAGCTCTAGCTCTTGCAGCATTCTTATGTCCAGCGTAGTCTCTATTAAATGCATAGCTCTTAGCTTCGTTGAATGTTTGCTGTCTTAGTTGCGGATAGTCTCTATCTGCAAAGTTTCTGAACATTATTTCATACTGACGTGAGTAGTAGTCACTATATACTTTTTCAATTACATCATTGAAATGTCTTCTATGCGTTCTGTTATATGAAAATTCATAACCATCTTTGTAAGCTTCTTTTAAGATTGCTTCTTTATAAGAGCCTCTGTCGTTATATCTATTTCCTCTTCCTCTGCTATCTGGATAAGTTGGAGTTGTTCTTCCAAAAGCACCTGAAAACGCTCCTCCAAGTAGAACGTCTTTTAATTTCATTGATTCATATTTTGTAATTGCCTGAGAAGCCCCAAGGTTCTTTCCATCATTTGATCCATTTTGAAGCGCTCTGTTCATCCCTTCTTTGCTACCTCTTGCGGCACCTACAGATGAAGCATCAGATGCTTGAGCTTGAGATACACCAGTAGTTGTTCCGTCAGTTGAACCTCTTCTTCTATTTCCTGAGATCGTACCTTCTCTGCTTCCGTCAATACTACCTTGATCAAGAGCATCTCTTGCACCTACTGAATCTCCTTCGGCCTGTGCTTGAGCACGTACTCTTTGTCTTCCTTCTTTTGTTCCATCTTGTTCACCATCAAGAGAACCATCCCTTGTTCCATAGAGAGAACCAAGTTCTTGTGCTAGGTCAGTTGCATCTTCAATTGCATTGTCTTGCCCTCTGCTACTACCTGCGTGGTTAGTTCTAAGAATTTGAATAACAATTTTTCTCTTATATTCGTTTCTTCTCTCTCTTGATTTTGCATGCGCTTCTGAAAGTCTTGCTGCGATTTCTTCAAGCTTCTTTGTCTCAACCTTTACCTGTGCAATTTTTTCATTTGATACTTTATTGGCCTGTTCATTAGAAGCCTTGATTGATTGGATTTCTGTAAGACGTGCTTCAATTGTATTAACTTCAGCAACTACTTTATCAAGCTCAACTTGAAGAGCTGCTTTCTTTGACTCATCTGAAGTTAGTTGGATTTGCTTCTTTAAAGATTGAACTCTAAGGCCAATCTTAAACTTTTCCTTGAGCTTTAAATTAGATTCTTCATCAAGTTGCTTATTTTGTGCCTGACGAGTTTGAATCGCTTTTTCCTCATCAGCAATTATTTTTCTAAATGGTTTTACATTTTCATTAGCTTCATCAGCTCTTTTTTTCGTTTCTTCAACTGAGTTTTCAAGCTTTTCAAGATTTGGATCTTGGCTAAATTTGAATGAAGGGTTTCCTCTGTAATATTCCTTCCAATTTTCAACGATATTTCTATCTTGTTCAAAGTTTTTTGCAAGTGCTAGCGGTGACATTGCTAAGAGTGGAAAAAGTAGAAGTGCTGTTTTCATGCTAATCCTTTTAAACTTTTTGAATCTTCGCCGTATAACTCCTTTATCGGACTCTAGGTTTCATAAAAGTTATTAAGTTTAAAAGCACTTGGGGCATCCGGCTCCAAATTATTTGCTATTATTGTAGTTACCAGTCAGATTGCCAGAAATTTGATCTCAATGGTATTAATTGTTGCGCAGCGTGTAATCTTTTCATTTTGTGTATAAAAAAAGGTCCTTAATAGGACCTAATCTTCATCTTGTGGCATTTTAGCGACTGTCTTATTCATCTTTACATCTTTCTTCTCGATGAAGAAGTATCTGATGGCATTAACTCCAATCTCTTCGCCTGATTTTAGTTGGATAGCAGCTTCTTTAAGAATATCTTCCGCATTACCTCTATATTTATGGGCCTTTGCAAACTCTGATAGGTCATAAAATTCACCATCATATGTTTCAATGGCCATTGCTACTTCTTTTGCCTTGTCCATCACCTCTGGATCAATTCTCTTGATAGAAGTTTTCGCTTGAGTATTAAATGCAAATACCATTGTTGTTAAAGCGATTAATTTTACTAATGTTCTCATTTGTGAACTCCCTAGGCTTAGTCCATGAGAAATTCCTATTCTCAGCTCTTGCCTTTAACCAAACCTCCTATCTGGTAAATTGCCTTCTGATTTATATAAAGCAGGAAGCGTGCCAAAAATGATTATAGGTACTTTTCAAGATTTCGATAGTTTACAGATTTTTAAGTGGAGCATTATGGTATCGGGTGCCAATTGACACCCGAGGTGGGGTTATTTAGTCATTTCTAAGTAGATTAATACAGATGTCATGCCCATCAAGTAGCACCTCAAGCTCAGCGAGGGTTTTTGAAGAGAAGAACTCTCTTAGTTCCTTATGTATTTTCCCAGTTGTTTCAAATCTTTGCTCAAGAGTATAGCTCAGTTTGAAAACTTCACACATTGAGACCCAGAATTTATCTTCAACACAGGCAACGACAATAAAGTGTTCGTCACTACTTTTATAAATATTATAACAAGGGTAGAGGCCATTATGAAGAAAGCGGCTGTCTCCTTGAAGCTCAGTCGGCCAGAAACTTGAGTACATATCTCTTGTTGATTCAAATAGGAAGCTTTCAACTATTTCTGTTTTTCCCGTTTCTTGGGCCTTGAGCATTGTTGCAACGAGATCAAGTGCCATTGTTTGGCCAAAGTTAATGCCAGCAATTGGAAGAAATGGGGGAGCAAGCTCTTTTTCACCTTTATGGTCATGGGTTTTTGCGTGTAATGTAAGAAGGCCCGTCAATGCTAAGGCATTGAGGTCATGCATATTTTGATGATGAGATTTTGATGCCTTCGGAATTACAATAGAAAATGGTTTTTGAAGATCGTTTAGTTGATCAAGACTAACTCCAAGCTTTGCTTGTACCTTTTCTGGAATTGCCATGATCACGGCATCAGCACTTTTAACAAGCTCAGAAATTTTCTTTTGATCATCTGGAGAATTAAAATCAAATCTTTTAATCTCTTTATCTTTATTAATATGCTCGTACCAAACTGGAAAAGAATTATCCATTTCAGCAAAGAGCCCATAAATAAATGGGTCTTTGAAAACCTTATCTTCTATTTTAATAACCTTCGCGCCAAGACTTGCCAGTAGCTTTCCAGCAACTGGCCCTGGGAGTCTGTGGGAAAGATCGATGATAACTTTACCTTCTAGTGGTCTTGTCATTATCTATTCCGCCTGTCCTTGTGGTTTTAGAGTTTCGATAAAATTATCAATCCCTTCACCGTTAAGCTCACATTGTGTTGCTGAACAGATTTCCCATCTCTCTCCATCTTCATGGAAGTCGAAAACAAATCTTGGTAGGAAGTAACCGATAAAGTTTGCAAACTTCTCCTGATCAAGCCAAGCTTTAGGACAACTAATAACTTTATAGGCATCGTTAGGGTATGTAAGCGCTCTTAAGGCCTCTCCTGCTGCTATCGGATTTTTTAGTACCTCGTGTGTTACTTCCTCAATAATTTCATTCATGTCTTGTACGAGATCATTATCTCTAAAAAGAACAGCTGCTCTTCTTGTCAGTGAAATCAAAGTAGAAACAGGAGACTTAAATGATTGATCAAAGCTTGAATATTTTTGATTCGGATATAGTTCAAGTTCATTAGCATTCTTCGCTCTTGTAAGAATTTCTTTTCCATCAATGAACTGGTCTTTGATATAGTTTAATGTATCAAGGAAGTTTTGCTTAAAGATGACATTTCCACTTAATTCATAAATTCTAAGTTGAGCTTCTGCAAAGAATACGTAGTCCTCTAAATACGGAAGTGAACTATCTTTAGTTGTCGTGTGACATAGTCTCTTGGCCCCATCTTCACCTTTAATAAATGTTTTGTATACACCTTCAATAAGTCTATTAAAGATCTGACTTGCCGCTGATCTGATAGGTGCTACTTGGCAGTATTGCATAACATCGCTTAGGGCAGTGATCATTTGAAAGTTCCAGCTCGCGATTCCTTTATTATCAGTCATCGGAGGAATTCTCATTTTTCTCTCCATTAATAACGCTTTTTTCGCCTTTCTTACTAATTCCCACCCTTCGCTTGTGAAGTATTCTTGTGCGCAGTCAGGACTTAGGGAAACAACATTAAGACCAGAATCAAAATTTCCCTGCTCTGTAATATTAAACCACTTGATCAGGTTATCCATATTTTTTGATAGGGCTTCATCTTCTTCATCTGCTCTATTTAATGAGTCAATGAATTCATCTCTTGTAAATGTAAAGTAAAGTCCTTCTACTCCTTCACTGTCAGCGTCTTGAGCTGAGAAGCAGTAGTCTTGTTCATGAAGCATCTCTACGTGAATATACTCAAGTGTATTATAGATCGCATCGAAAACAAGTGGCGAGGGATAGAGTAGACTTAGTTTAGAGAGGACTTTTAAAAATGCAGCTTGGTCGTAAAGCATTTTTTCAAAGTGAGGTACTGTCCAAGTTGCATCTGTTGAATAACGGTGAATTCCACCGCGAACTTGATCTGTGATTCCACCCATTAGTATTCTTTCAAGAGACTTTATAATATGTTCCCCTTGCTCTTTTGGAACAATTCCTTCAAGCATTTGCTCTAAGGCCCATTCATAGAATGCAAATTGTGGAAATTTTGGGGCCTGTCCGTAACCACCATTATCATTGTCTTGGTATTGTTTGAGAACATCTAATATTCCTGATGCCGGAGGGAAGTGCCCTTGAAACTTAACCTTGTCTTTTGGAAGAAAACCTTCCTTTATAGTGTCTGTTGCTCGTTGAGCATTTTCATTTACTACATCTTTATCATTATGAAACGCGCGACTAAGTTCTTTTAAAAGATCTCCAAATGAAGTTTGATCTTTTTTCGCGACTTGTGGAAAATATGTTCCAACAAAATATGGTCTTAGGTCAGGAAGTAGAAAAGCTGACAGTGGCCATCCGCCTGAGCCAGTAAAGAGGTGACACGCTTGTTGGTAGTAAGCGTCGATATCTGGATGCTCTTCACGATCGACTTTAATACAAATAAAATTCTCATTTAAAAACGCCGCAGTCTCTTCATTTTTAAAAGACTCTTCTCCCATTACATGACACCAGTGACATGATGAATATCCAATGCTTAGAAAAATTGGCTTATTTTCTTCCTTTGATTGTAGTAGAGCTTCAGGTCCCCATGACCACCAGTGAACAGGATTCTCTTTATGTTGTAGAAGATATGTGGATTTTTCGGATTTTAATCGATTGAAATTTGTATTTGTCATATGTACTCCATAATTTTTTTCACACCTGAATATTATGCGAGTTAATAAAGAAAATGTCACTAAATAGCTAAAAACATAGAGGATAAAGTGGCACCATTTTAATGGCATCATATTTGAAGCGTGTGAGTGCAGTGTGTCGAGTCAAAAAAGACTAGACTTAAGGGTTCCAATGAAGGTATCAAAATGCCCATGAAAATTGCAGCATATCAAACAATTCTTGATACAGGTAGTCAGGCGTGGGATGTATCCGCCTCAAAGCTACCTCCATTAAAAAGATCAATGCTCTTTTTTGGTATTGTTGGTATCCTCATTTTATCTTTCTACTATTCAGTGAATTCTTCACATCGAAGGGCCGATTCTTTTTATGGGCCACTAACTGTGAAAAACTCGGAAATAAAACCATTCTACCTGGCCCCTGTAGGTGTAAAGAACGAGGCAAGTGAGGCGAGACCTTCTTATGAAAGTTTTAACTTCAAAAAGACTAAGCCATTTTATCGTTCTCTGAACCTTCACTATGTTTCTAACGTTAATAAAACAGTCCTTATTGAAAGCTTACTAAGTACAATGCCGCTTCGAATTCGCGAGTATGCTCAAGATTACATTGAAGAAATTATTCTCTTTAGTGAGCTTAATAATATTGATCCTCTTTGGGCCCTCGCAATCACTTGGACTGAGAGTCACTTCAGACCAAGGGCAAAAAGCCGGGTTTCAGCAATGGGACTAATGCAGATTATGCCTGCCACTGGTGGATTTATAAATGAACTTTTAAATCGTCCAACTGATCGTCGATTAGTTCTTGAACTTTTAAAAGACCCTCGTACAAATATTGAGCTTGGAACTTTTTATCTGAAGAGACTTCTTAATAGATTTAGACTTTCTCATAAGCATGCAACTGTTGCTTATAATATGGGACCTAACTTCGTTTCTTACCGATTAAAAAATTCTCTTCCTGTTGGAGTTAAGAATCAATATCTCGATAAGGTGAATAAGCATTACTTCATTTTACTTTCTGGAGTTAAAAAACTTCAGAAAGAATCTCGTAAAGAAGCATTTAAGAGTGTCCTGACTTACAAACCTGTCATAAAAAATTCAAATTATTTTCTCGGTCTTGATATTTTGACAATGATTTCAGAGCGTTATGCTTTGAACTAATCACTTTTATGGTCCTAAGCGTCTAGTCAAATAACTACAGTCTTTGATATTTTTTACTATCACAAACACACAATGAAGGATTTTATAAAATGTCGCACTGTAGCGTAATTGCAATTGATGGACCTAGTGGTTCAGGTAAATCTACTGTAGCTAAAAGACTGGCCAGTGAATTGGGTATTCTTTATATCGACACTGGTGCAATGTTTAGAGCTCTGGCTTATAGTGCAAATGAGCGAGATATTGATCTTGATAGTGACTATGAAGTTTCAAAGTTTCTCGAGCAGATTAATCTCGAATATCAAACCTCTGATGGTGCCCTAATCAAAATTGACGGAGAAGATCTCTCCGAGAAAATTCGTGCCCACCATGTTTCTAAGCTTGCTTCAATCATTTCTCAAATTCCTGCAGTCAGAGAATATTTACTAAAGTTTCAAAGAAGCCTTGCTGAGTCTAAGACATGTGTGATGGAAGGACGTGACATTGGAACAGTGGTATTCCCTGAAGCCTTTAGCAAGTTCTTCATTACTGCTTCAATCGAAATTCGTGCGAAGAGAAGATATGATCAGTTAGTTGAAAATGGTCAAAGTGATGTTGATATGGATCAACTAATAAAAGACGTAGCTAAACGTGATCAAAAAGATATGGGTCGTGAAGTTGCACCACTTAAAAAAGCAGATGATGCTGAACTTGTCGACACATCACAGATGGCCCTTGATAATGTTATTTCTCATCTTGCTGATTCAGTAAAAAAAAAAGCACTCCAATTTGGAATTGATTTGTGAAATATCTCATTAATAGAAGTGATGCCATTGGTGATAATATCTTAACGACTCCAATGGCCCAAGCAATCTTCGAGTTAGATCCCGAAGCTGAAATTGGGATCATTACTTCTTATATTTGTCGTGACCTCTATCACGACCATCCATATATCTCTCGTGTTTTTCATTTCGATAAAAAGGCAAGCTATTGGCACAAGATAAAAAAATCTTTGGTCATCTTTAAAGAGTTTGATCCTGATTTTTATTTCTATGTTGGTGGAAGCCAGACTCCAAATTTTGTGGCCTGGCTTAAAAGTGTACCATTTCGTGGAGGAATTCTTTCTCGTTGGACCACGTTCTTTGTTTTAAATAAAGGAATAAGACAGAAAAGATCACAAGTTGCTCAACATGAAATCTTTTATAATGTTGATCTCTTAAAACACCTTTCTGGATTTGAAAAAGTTGACGATAAGGACTACCTTCCCCAAATTGTTGTGCCTAAGAAAGTCGATGCAATGAAAGATTTTAACGAAGAGCTTAAGTCAGAAGGCTTCGATGATTCCTTGCCATTTATCGTAATTCATCCTGGTATGACTGGTCATACTCTTAATTGGCCATCAAGAAATTATGGAAGACTCATTAAGAGGCTTGCACTTCTTTACCCAAATCAATACAACTTCATTATCTCACATACTCCAAGTGATAACGCTTACCTGCTTGGAACTAAAGATGAGCTTGAAGCCGAGTCTGATTTATCTAAAAATGTTTACTTCTTTGATGGTTCAAAGAAGGGACTTCTAAACTATATGAATGTGATCAAGGAAGCTAAGCTCTTCATTGGTCCAAGTACAGGTACAACGCATATTGCTGCTTCAATGGAAGTTCCTGTCGTTTCAATATTCTCTCCAATCAAGGCGCAGTCAGCACTTCGCTGGGGCCCAAAAGGGAAGGGAAAGATTTACACTGTAACTCCAGATGTTGTTTGCGGGGAAACATTGAAATGTGCAGGGCAGGCTTGTCCTTACTATGAATGTATGTCTAAAATAGAAGTCGACGATCTTTTGATACATATTAAAAAAATTCTGGAGAATTAATGAAATTATCTATAACAACGTCAAGATTTGGCGAGTTAGTAAAACAATTTGAAACAATTAAACCAATCCTTGTCGTTGGTGATGTTGGTATCGATAAATATACTTGGGGAGTCGTTAAAAGAATTTCTCCTGAAGCACCAGTTCCACTACTTGAAGTTAAGAAAGAATGGCTGAAACTTGGACTGAGTGCCAATATCTCAGACAATTTAAAGACTCTTAATGTACAGTCAACTCTTTGTGGTGTTATTGGAGATGATCAAAATGCCAACGTTTTTGAAAATCTACTTGAAGAGTCAAAAATTTCAACTTGGGGAATTGTACGTTGTGATGAAAGACCAACTGTATACAAAGAAAGAGTTGTAACAGAATCACAGCAAATTTGTCGTATTGACTATGAATCAAAAAAACCAATAAACGACGATGTTGCAGAAAAACTTTTTTCTCGTATTAAAGATCTCTCTGAAGATCATGACTCAATTATTCTTGAAGATTACGCGAAGGGGACTTTAACAAAAACTCTTATTCGCAAGCTTATAGACCTTTATAAAGGTACTGGGAAAATTATTGCCGTTGATCCTTCGAGAACAACTCCTCCTGAGTATTATAAAGGAGCAACACTTTTAAAACCAAATCGCAACGAGGCAGAGATTATGGTTTCGGCCCTTGGTTACAGTGATGTTGAAAGTGTTGATGAGATGGCAAAAATTTTAATTGATAAACTTGAGCTTGAAAAACTTGTTATTACACTTGGTCCAGAAGGGATGGCCCTTGTTGATACAAAACTAGGCCCAGAAGTTAAATACATACCAACTGTTGCTAATGAAGTCTTCGATGTTTCAGGTGCAGGGGACACTGCAATCTCTCTACTTGTTTCGGCCTTACAGGCAGGAGCAACTCTTGAAGAAGCAGCATGGATTTCAAATTGTGGTTCAGGTGTTGTTGTTGGAAAGAAAGGGACAGCAACTGTTGATCAAAAAGAATTAATCGAACACTTTGAGTATATTACTAAGAAAATGTCGTGAGCACCCTTCAATTTCCTGAAGATATAACTTTTTTTATTTCAGTACTTTTTAATCATGACTCTATTTCCCTGGCGGAGGTAGAGTCAATTATTCGAGAAAACTTTCAAGATGATTTCTCATCCTATGAATGTAGCTACTTTCCTATGAAGGAATACTACTCCAAAGAAATGGGGCACGAGAAAAGCCTACGACGCTATTTCTTTTTTCTTTCTGACAAAAAATCTCGAGACCATTTAATTGAATATAAGATTCTGAGTGAAAAAATTGAGAAGAATCTATCTCGTGATGGTCATCGCATCGTTAACCTTGACCCAGGTTATATTGGCCTTGATCAGGTTGTTCTCGCTACTGGTAAACCATATTCGCATCGCCTTTACTTAGGACAGGGCGTCTATGGAGAGTTAACTTATACCTATCAAAATTCATCTTATAAAACCTTACAGTGGACTTATCCTGATTACTCAAGTGATGAAACTATCAAACTATTCAATTTTATTAGAACTTTTAACCTCTGCGTCGATTCTTAAATAACTCATTGCCTCTTTCCTTTGATTTTTTCCTCTGATAATTAATCCGATACGAAAAGGAGTATTCATATGAGAAATATGATTTTAGTGGCATTGATCGCCCTTAATGTTTTTGCAATTGATAAAGATAGTTTTTCTGGAACGAAGTTCTGGTATATGGATAAAGCTGATAGAGTCGAGATTGTAACAGATCTTTATAAGCAAACAAAAGCTGAGTATGCGCTTTGGGATTTTAAAAAGAAGAGAATCGGTGTTGATGGAGATAAATTATTTCAAGATGCACTTGCTGTAGAAAATGCAATTTCTGATGTTGAAGGGCCAATTTTAGAAGCTCGTGCAAATCTTGATTTCATTGATAGAGTTAAAAAAATTATTGCTACTTTCCAAGATACACATTTTGGAATTTCAACTAAAGTCTCTATGCCGTGGATTGTCTCAGGTCTAGGAACAAAACTAATTGATGATAAAGTATTTATTACTGAAATCTATCAAAAAGTAATAACTAAGAGTGCTGCGTCTTCTGATAATGGAGATGAACTTCTAGCTATTAAATTAGGTGATGAAGTTCTTGCCGTTGATGGAGTATCTGTTTCAGAAAAAATCAATGAGCTTGTTCCTTATCTTGATGCTTCTTCTGTAGCATTTGCAAGAGAATCGGCAGGAAGATTTCTACTAGAGAGATATTTCAAAATCCCTTCTAAACCATTTTTTGATGTAAAAATTAAATCAGGGGAGAAAGAAAAGGTCGTAAGAGTTCCACTACATTTTTCTGATAATACGCAAGATAGAGTAAGAAGAAGAGATGCAATGTTTTACATGACAAAGCTTGGATTTATTCCTTTAGCTCAAATCCGTACAACTTATGATCAAAGTAAGCATGAGTGGATTGATTCTCGTGATCTTGATTCAAAATCCCTTGTTAAAGAAATGCCTAAAGGTGCAATTGAATTAAATAATTGGACTTCAGCAAAGAATGGCGGATCTTCAATTGTAAGAAGTGGTTTAATACTAGATGCAGGAAAAGTAACAGCTTATATGCAAGTTAATTCATTCTCTGTTTCAACTGTGTATAAAGGAAGCGAGACGACTGACTTTATTTCTGCAATTAGAAACGAAGTGAAGTACTTCAAGGCCCAAAACCTTAACCTTATTCTCGATATTAGAAGTAATGGAGGGGGGCGAAGCACATACCCTGGACAGGTTCTATCTCTACTAACGGAAGAAGGAAAAACTTATAATGGGACAATCAGTGCAAGAAGAATTACTCGTTACATGAGACAACTGTTTGACTATTACAGTTCGGATGAAATTTTCTCTCAAGTTGCAGATGGTGTGAACTGGCAAACGACTGTTAATGAAGTTGAAGATTCAATTTCTGATAGAAGAGAGTATACTCGTGCAATTTATGATGGTGATATTACTGCTGACGAAGAAGTTGGCGGATATAATGGAAAGATTGTTGCCCTTATTTCTCCAAGTTGTATTTCTGCATGTGATAAAATGAGTATGCTTTTAAAAACATCAAAAAGAGCAACGCTTGTAGGTATCTCTGCAAATGGTACAGGGGCCGGGTATTCATCAAACGATAAACTTAATACTCAGTTTACTGATCGTTTCAATGTATTCTCAACTCAAATTCCAAATTATCTATTTGGTTACCCTCCAGCGACTGGGGTTAGTACAACAGATTTTTCTCTTGAGTCTGGATATGAGCTAAATTCTGAAAACGTAGAGGTAAAGGCCGATGTAATTTATGAAGAATCACTCGATGCTGACTATATAAATTACTCAAAGGGATGGATTGAAAAAGCTCTTTCTCTATTCTAAATAAAAAAGCCGCTTTTATTAGCGGCTTTTTTGTCTCTGCCATAAAAGCTCGTCAATAATTCTACTGAATTCGTAAACCCTAAGATTCATACATCCCCTTAAGAGCTTAAAATCTAATTGAATTTAATTTTTTTCATTTTTTTCTTATCCACAAGTACAGAGTTGTTTTAATCTGTTTTTAGAAAACCCGTGGAAAGGGCGAGGATTATTCGAAAGATTTTCCGAGCAAAGCTCTTGTGCTTCAGAATGATTTCTATGCATTAAGAGTTGCCGAAACGGTGCGGAGTCCCTCACTTGTCTGGACTTGAAACTTAGTCTGGTACAATCGATCGGGTCATTTAGGCGTGGAGAGCGCTTGGGTGAAGTGGGGTGTATGATTCGCGTAGGGAGGAATTTTGGGACCATAGCGTCTCTCAATACTTTTACTTTTTAGACATTCACGTATTTGCTTACCAGGGATTAATCCGGCCAGTTTTTGACTACTAGAAGGGGGTAATATTCTTTTTAGGTCGAGTGGTGGTGAGTGAAATGGGGCAAATCATCAGACCCCTAATCTATTGTACTTACAAGCACAAACCTTCATAGGGCCACCGACTAATGTACGTGGCCCTTTTTTATTTGTGCTTTATCAGCTATAGTCCGGCAAATGAAAACATCTTTCTACGACCTTTCTTATCAAGACCTATTTGATATCCTTGAATCAAGGGGATTAAACACGTCTGCGGCCAGTCTACTTTTTAACTGGCACTATAAGAAAAGAGAACATTCCCCGTGCACAGAAAATGTTTCAAAAGATAATATTAAATTTATTGCTGAAAACTTTGACTTTTCTCTACCTAAAATTTCAAAAGTATTTGAGGCCCAAGACCGTACAGTTAAATTTCTTTTCGAACTGAGTGACGGAAATCGTGTTGAAACAGTCCTGATTCCTTTTAATAATAAGTACTCTATTTGTCTCTCGTCTCAAGTGGGATGTGCAATGAACTGTGCTTTTTGTTATACTGGAACGCAAGGCCTTACTCGAAATTTAAAAACTTCAGAGATCGTTGGACAATTTCTTATGGCCTACCATTGGCTTAGGGAAAATCGCCCTGATGAACAAAGAGTTTTAAATATCGTTTTTATGGGACAAGGTGAGCCTCTTCATAATTTTGATCCAGTAAAAAAAGCCTGTGAGATTTTTCTAAGTTCTCACGGAACCTCTCTTGGTCATCAAAAAATCTCAATTTCGACTTCTGGGTACATCCCTGGACTAAAGAGATGGGCTGAGGAAATTCCTGGCGTAAACCTTGCTCTATCTCTGCATTCACCTTTTGCGGCGATTAGGAATGAGCTCATTCCAATCAATAAGAAATTTCCTTTAGAAGAAGTTCTCTCATATATTGATACGGTTCCTCTTCGTAAAAAGCAGTTTGTCACTTACGAGTATCTGGTTATTAAGGATTTTAATGACTCTGCTGAAGATGCCCATGCAACGGCTAAACTTTTAAAAGACAAACGTGCTTTTGTTAATCTTATTCCATTTAATCCATTTCCTGGCACTGACTATAAGCGACCAGAGCTTGAAGTTGTTATGAACTTTAAGGCAGTTCTTGATACTTATAAAATTCCAACTCTCGTGCGAGGAACGAAGGGCGATGACGTTCTCGCTGCCTGTGGACAACTAAACTCTAAGTAAAATTCCCTCTTTGGTTTTGATCGAAGAATAGTCAAATTAATCGAGATCTTTTTTTGTATATTATTTAGACAGGGTTGTTTTATTTACATCTTGTTCAGTAGTCAGTCAGGAATTATGTCATTATAAAAATAATTAATAGATGAGTGAGGTCATAATGAAAAAATTAATTATTGGTGCTGTTTTATTATCTAGTTCTATGTCTGCGGCAGCTACTGACTTTTCTTTTGATAGAAAGTACAGTCTTAAACTTCCTGTTAATTCAGAAAGAATCGGAGCGATTGTAGAATTAAAAGACTATTTTGAACTTAACCCAAAGCTTTCTGGTGTTGCTGTAAAGATAAATAATTTATCATTTCAATATAAAGGTTTTAGTAAATCAGATGTTAAATCAAAAATATGTGTACAGGTTGGAAAACTTGAGTTCTTTAAGGAGAGGTTCGATATTCTCAAAGGACGAGTTTTGTCAGATGCTGTGCCTCGTTTATTAAACAAAGAACAGTCGAGACTAAGTGAACAATTTTCAATTCTAAATACAGGTTTGAGTAATACATTAAGTGACCTCACAAGTTTTTGTGAAGGTGACTTAAATTTGGATGGAAAAGGGATCAGAGATTCCCTAAACGGTTTATCTTCTCTTATTCATGATACAGCATTTAATGTAAACTGGGCATTGGAAAGAGATAGTATCCTTGTGCCACAAGCAAGTGATACTTTTATCGAATATTCTAGAGCAAAACACATTTATGATAACACAGTGGAAACTGAGGAAGATGGTGATACAGGGAAAAAAGAATGCAGGTTTCGTGATCTTTTTTAAAAAATACTCAACTAAAGTAATATAACCATACAAAAGGCAGAGAATATTTCCTCTGCCTTTTTGTTTTACTCCATCTTTTCTAGTCAGCCATTTTTGGCCATCAGTCTTCTCAGTTGTATTGATTATTATATTGTTCATTTTTTTTACACCATTTGTAGATTTTTCAAGTATCAACAAATTTGACTTTATTTCGCTAAAATATACTTATTAGTTAATTTTGAGGTTTCTATGAATATAAAAAAATCACTAGTTTTGCTTACTATTATTTCTACTTTTTCTCTTCCTAGTAACGCAGGAGCGGGAACTATTTTAAAGGCACTTGCTAAGCCATTTGAAAAAGTAGGAAGTATGGTGAATGGAAAGGCCCTTCCTAGTAAGGCGAAGCTTGTCGATCAGTACCTATCCCTTAGTGATGTTAAGCGCTCTCGCCTTGATGAAGTGAATATCCAGGCCCTATCTTCAGGTGGCTCAGGCGCTGTTTTACATAATACGGAATCAAAACTTGTTGAACTTGAATTTCGTGCCATGGATCTCGTCGAAACTTTTGATGATCTTGTTGGTAATTCTAATGCCTCATCTGGACTTAAGGCCTTATTTACTTCACAGGTTAAAGATTTAAGTTTCTTACTTGCTCACATGCATGTGGTTGTCTCTAAGAATAAGGTTTATCCCCATGTCGATAAAATTCTCGATATTATAACGGATCTTGATAAGAGCCTTAGTGGTGCTTATATCACAAACCCAAGCTACGCAACAAAATCAGCTTTAAATGATTTTCTAAAAATACGTAAGAAGGTTTATTCTGACTTAGTTGATCTTAAATAGTTTCTTTTTTTTCTATCGCAATTATAATAACTCTTATGAAACTTGTGATTAGAAACGAATTTAATAAAGAAGTAACTCAAGCTAAGTCCCTTATTCGCAAAGGGGATTTTGAGCTTGCTTTTGTCCATCTCGAACGCGCTCATGTGATCGGCCAGCTCTACGTCATCCCACACACCATATCTCATTACTACATGCTAGTAGTTGGCATCAAAAAGAGAAGCTTCAAAGAGATCTTTGGTCAACTAATTCGTCTACCTCTAGGTGTTTTAGGTTCTGCTGTCGGAATCGTCCCAACTGGTAATACTGGAGGGAGTAATATCTCTGCATTTAAGAAACTTCCAATCCCGTCAGATATCCAAGAAATATTGAATTCAGATGCCTCAAAATAGCCATTTTTTAGGCATCTCGTCTTGATTTTTCACGCCTTGCATGAAAATATTCTTCGTTAAAACTTAACTTTTGACTCAATACATATAAGGAATTTGAAATGATTAACAAATTAGAGAGCGCGCTGGTCTCTTTTAAAAGCGAAATTGCAAGTCTGGTCAAGCAGGCCGATGTTTTAAACCTCAAGGCAAAGTATCTTGGAAAACAAGGTGAGATCTCAGAAATCCTAAAATCTCTAAAGGATGCTACTGTTGAAGAAAAGAAGCTAATTGGACCTAAGGCCAATGAGATCAAGGATACAATTTTAAAGCTTGTTGATGAAACTCTCGCCAATATTGAGCTAAATGAAATTAATGAGAAGCTTCAGGCCAATAGAATTGATATTTCTTTAACTGACGATATGCTTGAGAAAAAGAATGTTCATGGTGGTTTTCATCCAAGAACTCTAATTCGCCAAGAGGTTGAGGATATCTTCCTTTCAATGGGCTTCGAAGTTCTTGATGGCCCACATATTGAAACTGAGTTTTATAACTTTGAGGCCCTCAATATCCCAGGTGATCACCCTGCACGTGATATGCAAGATACTTTCTGGTTTAGAGACGAGTCTTCTCCTGAGGGAAATAAGCATCTTCTTAGAACTCACACTTCGACAATCCAAATTAGAGGGATGATGGACCGTAAGCCTCCATTTAAATTCATCGCTCCAGGAACTGTATTTAGATGTGAGCGTACAGACGCCTCTCACGAGATGGTTTTCCAACAACTCGAAGGGATGATGGTTGGAGAGAATATCTCTGTATCAAACCTTATTTATTTCATGAAACAAACCCTAAAAGAAATCTTCAAAAGAGATGTTGAAGTTCGTCTTCGTCCAGGTTTCTTCCCATTCGTTGAGCCAGGTTTCGAGCTTGATATCAGATGCCAAGTTTGTGCAGGTAAGGGATGTTCTGTATGTAAGCAAGTTGGTTGGGTAGAACTTCTTCCATGTGGAATGGTTCATCCAAACGTCCTTCGCGCTGGTGGAGTTGATCCAGAGAAATATAATGGATTCGCTTTCGGCCTAGGACTTGATCGTCTTGTTATGATGAAATACGGAATCGAGGATATTCGTCACCTACAAAGTGGAGACCTTCGTTTCAATTCACAGTTCAAAGAATACTAAAAAATAAAATAGGAATAAATATATGTTAATAAGCATTGATTGGATTAAAGATTTCGTAAATTTACCAGAGGGCCTAACACCTAAAGAAGTAGGGGAGAAATTCACTCTCGCTACAGCAGAAGTAGAAGATGTCATCTCTATCGGTGAGCACCTTGAAAAAATCACAGTTGTTGAAGTTCTTGAAAAAGAACCACACCCAGAAGCTGATAAGCTAAACCTTGTGACTTTCACAAATGGCACAGACAAGTTCAAGGTTGTTTGTGGTGCCTCTAACGTTGTTGTTGGAATGCGCACGGCCTATGCTCCTCTTGGCGTAACTCTTCCAAACGGATTAACTCTTGAACCAAAGAAAATCCGTGGCGTTCTCTCTGAAGGGATGCTTTGTTCTGAAGAAGAACTAGGTTTCAAAGAAGAGTCAGATGGAATCCTTGAGCTTGCCAAAGATGCTAAGCTTGGCATGACAATGCTTGAACTATTTAACGAAACAAAGGACATCATCCTTGACGTTGATAATAAGTCTCTAACACATAGACCAGACCTTTGGGGTCACTACGGTCTTGCTCGTGAATTTGCAACTGTATTTAGAAATGAATTACAAAACCCATTCACATCCCAGTGGACACAAGACCTTAAAGCAAAAACAAACTCAAACAAGGCCCCTGTGACGATTTCAGTCTCTGAAGATTCAAGCTGTCTTGGCTACTTCGGATTAAGTGTGGATAACGTTACAGTAGGAGAGTCACCTCTTTGGCTTTCTAAGCGTCTTAAGGCCGTAGGTCTTAGACCAATTAACAATATTGTTGATATCTCAAACTACGTGATGCTAGAGCTTGGTATCCCACTTCACATTTTCGATCGCGACAAGATTCAAGATGGAAAGGTTGTGATCTCAAAACTCGCTTCACCTACAAAATTTACAACTCTCGACGAAATCGAGCGCGACCTCATCCCGGGTGACACAGTAATAAGCGATGGTCAAAAACCACTGGTTCTCGCTGGTATCATGGGCGGTCTTAATAGTGGAGTTGACGAGAATACAAAAAATATCTTCATCGAAGTTGCAAACTGGAAAGCCGCCGAAGTTCGTTCAACTTCAACTCGCCTAGGACTAAGAACCGATTCTTCTTCTCGTTACGAAAAGACTCTCGATTCTTTAAGTCTAGAAAAAACACTTCTACGTACGCTTGAATACGTTTTAAAACTTTGCCCAAGCGCAACTGTAAATGGCGACATCCAGTACGATGGACCAGATCTCTCAAAGATCCCAACTCTAAAGATCAAGTCTTCACAAAAATCAATTGCCACAAAAATAGGAAAAGAAATTTCTTTCGAAGAAATGAAAACAATTTTCGAATCTCTTGCTTTCATTGTTGATGGTGATGCATCAGAATTTGAAGTAACTGTTCCAACATTCAGAGCGACAAAAGACATCGAATGCGAATCATGTCTTGTTGAAGAAATCGGACGAATCATTGGCTTCGATAATATCGATCCTGTCTCTCCACTTGTAGAAGTTGTTCCTGTAAAACTAGAAGCTGCTGGAAAGCTTCACCGTAAGCTACGTGACTTCTACGCTTATCACGCTAATGCATTTGAAGTAATGACTTACCCAATGATTGGTGAAGCTCTTTTAAATAAAGCAATGTATCCCGTAGACAAGGGCCTAGAGCTTATCAATGCACTTTCTAAGGACACTGAGCTTATGCGTGCTACTATGGTTCCAGGTTTTCTCGAGGCCATCGCTAAGAACGCAAAGAACGAAGATCAATTCCGTTTCTTTGAACTTGGTAGAACATACCACAGCGACGAAAAGAAATTCTGTACAGAAAAAAGCATGCTTGCAGTTGCTTATTTCTCAAAAGAAAAAACACCATTCATGGAACTTACTAACGATGTTATGCGGTCTCTTGATGCAACTAATATCAGTTACCAAATGAGTGAAAGACATCCAAAGTTCAAAAGTGCTGTTGTAGATGAAGATTGGAAAGGTATCCACCCATACGAATTTTACAATATCAGAATACAAGGAAAGATGGATGGAGTTGTATTCTCTGTACATCCAATCGTTTTAAAAGCTTTCAAGATCAAAGGAAACGTCTCGATTGCCCTTGTTGACTTATCTACAGTTGAATCGCGTGAACAAAAAGATAAAACAAAGTACAAACCACTTTCTAAATTTCCGGGTTCTACTTTTGATTGTACGGTTGTTTGTGGCGCTGAAATTCCTTCTGCAAACGTTCTTGCGTCCCTTTCAAAGCTGAAAATTAAGCAATTAACGGCTTCCAAAGTAGTTGACGTCTTCACATTAGAAGATGGGAACAAGGCCGTGACAGTAAGAAATCACTTTGCTGACCCAGAACAAACGCTTTCGGGAGACTTTATTACTGAATCTAGTAATAAGATTGTCGAAACTCTTCAAAAAAGTGGCTTCGCTCTCAAGCAATAATTCAAAAAACAATAATATTTCACTAAAAAAGGCCGATTTATTCGGCCTTTTTCTTTTTCTTGAACTTTTTTCACTATTTCTCTTAAGTATTTCCAGAAACCGACGATACTCCTCACTCTGAAATTAATCCCCTAGTTGAGATTATAAGTATCTGAATTAACATTAGGACAACCTTAATAATGTTAGTTGTACTTATGTTAGGCATTAGCTAAGCTAATTCTCTCTAAATAATTAATTTTAAAAGAAAAAAAAATGCAAAAAAATTAAAATAAAATGAAAAAAAGTATTGACGGGTGAGATGGTTCTGAGTAATATGCCCCTCGTCCCAAGCAAAAGAGAAAAACAAAAACAACTCTTCAAACTTTGAAGAAAAATTTTTTGTCTTTTTTTAAAAAAAGTGTTGCCAAAGCGTTTCACTTTTTATAGTCTCGGACAGCTCTTTAAAAATCAAATATTGGAAAGAATTTATTGCCCTTTTGGGTAGTGAATAAGATGAGAAAGGAAACC
>NZ_AUNI01000004.1 GCF_000447795.1 Bacteriovorax sp. Seq25_V
TTAGCTACTTTTTTAGTTGCTTTCTTAGCTACTTTTTTAGTTGCTTTTTTAGCTACTTTTTTAGTTGCTTTCTTAGCTACTTTTTTAGTTGCTTTCTTAGCTACTTTCTTTGTTGCTTTCTTAGCTACTTTTTTTGTAGCTTTTTTTGCTGTCTTCTTAGCGGCTGCTTTTTTTACTGCCATGACATCCTCCTGGTTTTTTTCAATACTTATTCATAGGATAAACAACATTTTATTTCTGTGCAAACAAAAAAATAAAAATTTTATGCCTTTCCTAATTCTTTTTAAGTTTTTCTCTTATTCCCCCAGTTCGGAAAAAATTAAATTTTCCTTTAAAAAAATTTAAACTTTTTCTTTTTCAACCGACCCCTAAAGCTTCCATAACCTCAAAGCAAAAACTTCAAAAACCAATATCCATCGATGTTTCAACGTTCACCCACACTAAAAAAAAAGACAAAAAAAAAGTAACTTTTTTTTCTCCAAAAACTAAAAAAGCCCCTCTTCGGAGGGGCTTTTGTTCTAAAAGTCGTGGTTAATTTTTTATTAATTTTTTAATGAACTTTTTCTTTAGCGGCCGTTAATTCAAGGGATACATCATTGCCTACTTTTTTAACTAAAACCTTCCCACCCTTGGTCAATTTTCCAAATAAAACCTCAGACGAAAGTGGCGTCTTCAGCTTCTGGTCGATGATTCGAGCGATTGGTCGAGCTCCCATCTTCTCATCAAAACCAGTTTCGGCAAGCCACTTTTTAGCCTCATACTCAACTTCGAGCTCTACATTTTTTAAAGTTAATTGATGTTCGAGTCTCGAAAGGAACTTTTCTACAATTTTTATGACAAATTCTGTGCCAAGTTTATTAAAATGGACAATTTGATCTAAGCGATTCCTAAATTCAGGGGAAAAAAAGTTCTTTATCGTCTTATCTCTCTTTGAAATATTGCTATCAACCTTACTTCCAAGACCAATACTTCCCGTATCCATCTCTTTAGCGCCAGCATTTGTTGTCATAATTATGACTGTATTTCTAAAATCAGTTACTCTTCCCTGCGAATCAGTAAGCTTTCCATGATCTAAAACTTGTAAAAGAATGTTAAAAAGGTCCGGATGTGCCTTCTCAATCTCATCAAGAAGCACAACACAATGAGGGTTTTTCTTAACCGCATCTGTTAAAGTCCCCCCTTGGTCATAACCAACATAACCCGGAGGCGCACCAATAAGTTTAGAAATGGCATGCTTTTCCATAAACTCAGACATATCGAATCTTTCAACATGACAACCAAGTTCACTTGCAAGTTGCCTTGCAAGTTCAGTCTTCCCTACCCCAGTTGGGCCAGCAAAAAGGAAACTAGCGATTGGTTTATCTTCATTTCCAAGACCTGACTTAGACATAATGATCGATTGAGTGACGAGATCTACCGCATGGTCTTGTCCATAAATCAGAAGTTTAAGGTTCTCATTTAGATTTTTAATCTTATCTTTCTCAGTTGTTTCCACAGTAATCTTTGGAATATTGGCCATTTTAGCCACAACAACTTCAATATCTTTCTTAGAAATCGACGACTTTCTCTTGCTCTGAGTTCTAATTCTATTAAGAGCACCGGCCTCGTCGATAGCATCAATTGATTTATCTGGATTGTGTCTGTCTGTTAGATATCTTGCAGTTAGGTCAACCGCAGCTCTTAAAACAGAATCAGATATCTTAATTTCATGAAATTGTTCAAATTTAGAACGAAGTCCTTTCAAGATATGGAAGGTATCATCTAAAGATGGCTCATCCACATCAACTTTTTGAAATCTTCTATTAAATGCGGGGTCTTTTTCGATAAATTTTCTATGCTCACCATATGTCGTACTACCGATACATCTTAAAGTTCCATTACTAAGAGCTGGCTTTAAAAGATTAGAGGCATCCATTGAACCACCTGTTGTCGCCCCTGCTCCCATCACCGTATGCATTTCATCAATAAAAAGGATGGTGTTCTCTCCGGCATCATTCATTTCTTGAAGTTCTTTGATCACACCCTTAAGTCTCTGCTCAAAGTCCCCGCGATATTTTGCTCCCGCAACAAGCGAGGCCATATCAAGGGCAAAGACTTGAGTATCAAAGAGAATCTCTGGAACATTTCTTTCATTAATTCTTCTTGCAAGACCTTCGACGATCGCAGTCTTTCCAACCCCTGCCTCCCCAACGAGAAGAGGATTGTTCTTTCTTCGCCGACAAAGGACCTGAACGATTCTTTCCACTTCTTCTTCTCTTCCCACAAGAGGGTCAATTTTATTTTCGAGAGCAAGTTTATTAAGATTTTGAGAGTACTTATCAAGGAATGTTGTCTTCTTAGTAGGAATATCCTCACTTTCAAAGTCATCATTACCAAGTCGCTCAACATTATCTTGTTCAACAGCACTTTCTGGAGCATCAATACCATGAGAAATTGCTCTCACGATATCAAATCTCTCGATTCCTTGTTTTTGAATTGTATAAAGAGCGAAACTCTCCTTCTCTTGGAAAAGAGCGACTAAAAGATTAACTCCTTTAATATGTCTTTTTCCCGCAGACTGAACATGAATTGCAGCGCGCTGAATTACTCTTTGCAGTGCTAATGAGATTTCTGGTTGGTATTCAATTCCATTTTCCTTAGCAAGAGATCTAAGTTCATCATTAACAAATTGTCTTTTAGAGAGATCTTCAATCTGCTCTGAGCTCAAAATGCTAAAGTTTGATTCATCACTAATAAACTCTTCAAGATCTCTTCTCATCTCAGATACCTCTGCCCCACAATGAGTTAAGATATCCACAACCTGCTCGTCACCGAGCATAGCAAGAAGAACATTTTCAAGAGTGAGGTATTCGTGCTTTAATCCGTTAGCGCGACGAATTGCCTCATTAATAATTGTTTCTAGTTTTTTTGACATCATAATTTTTTGTTTCCTATTCTGGCTCCATAGTACAAAGCAGTGGATGGCCATTTTGTTTAGCTTCGAGTGAAACTTTCTTCATTTTACTCTCTGCAACTTCGTAGGAGAAAATTCCGCAAACTCCACGACCTTCGTTATGAACTAAGAGCATAATGGCATATGCCTCCTCTTGATTCTTTCCAAAGATTTTCTCTAATACATAAATCACAAACTCCATCGTGGTGTAGTCATCGTTATGTAAAAGAACTTTATAACGTGGCGGGCGCTTTAACTTTTTACGCGTAATAACACCTAGTTCACCGTCGCTTTCTTCATCTCCAGTACTTAAGATGGGATTAAAGCTTTTCATGTCAAGAGCTTGTAGATTAATTTTCACTTCCATATTAAATTATCTCCTTTAAGTATTATCTCTCTGTACCTGATAGTTTACAAGGGCCGGGAATTAGACAAAATCTTATGATATACTCATAATATGTAAATAAGTATACGAAACATTGGACAATTCATGGGATTTTTTGACCTTTTTATACATGCTGAAAAGAAAGAGTTTATTAATAAGATTCACCAAAAGCTAAGTACTGACTTCTCACATCTTGATGATAATAAGTTAGTTATTTTGGCATGCCTTTCTGGCCTCTTGGCCCGAGTCGCCTATGTTGACTTTAACGTAAGTGACGAAGAGAAGGAACATATAAAGAAATCACTCATTGAGTGTATGAAATTAACTGACCCAGAGGCTGAAATTGTTACTAAGATTGCAGTTGATGAGATGAAAGAGCTTTATGGACTTGATTCCCGTATTTACTGTACACCGTTAAATAATATATTAAACAACGACGCAAAATACACAATTCTCGAATTACTCTTTGCCGTTGCAGCCAGTGATGGGAATGTTGATAATGAAGAATCTAATGAGATTAGCTACATTGCGAAATCTCTTCTTCTTGAAAAGAAGTATTTTCTAGCTGCTCAGGCTGGGGTTAAAGATTTTCTTGGTATTTTGAAAAAAGATTAAGCGGAACTAAATTCCGCCCTTCCCTAGACCAATTGGTAAATTGAAATTAAATCCCAGAAGATAGTCACGGGCCCTGGTTTGTCCAAAAACCAGAGACAATTTTTGAAGATACTTATTTTCGATAAATACTGGTGAGAAATTTGGATAGAGATTAACTTTATACCTCATATTCTCTCCACTATTTAAAAGCACAGACGCGACAAGCTCATCATTTCTTTCAAAATAATAACCAATAACAAATCTTCCTTTCTGCTTTAATGGATTTGTCAAAGCGATTCCCGCAAGTAACGAGTGCGTCCTCTCTCCTTGATACATTGAAAGTCCACCCATATTTTGCATACCGGTGTGAATAATAGGCGCATAATTTGAGAATTTTAAAAACTCAGGACGATAGATGTAATTAAGTCCAGGATTGAATACATTGTCTGTACTCACATCCCAAATAGGTTGTCCATGCCATGCTCTCATTCCAAGATCTTGAGTTAGAAATTCGATCCATTCATGCTTTGTGCTTAAAACAAAACCCAGAACATCAAAAACGTACAAATCAGCAATATGATCGTGACTTGTAATCTCCTCATGTGAAGTCTCAAGAGCTTCATTTCCAAGATGTGTCGCGTAGGTCGTAAGAAGAGTCCAAAGTGGAGCTATAGGATAATTATAATACTCAAAATATTGTGTTAACCAATAGGAGTCATAACTCGCCCCCATTGTGTGTAATCCGATATTTGGAATAACTCGCGAAGATAAAAACTCATCACGAAAGAACTTTCCATAACCACCATCACGTCGAATAGACTTATCAGGATTTTTTATTCGATTGTAAACTTCTTGATGTTTTCTTCTATAATCATCTTGCTGGAACCACTCTGGATTTTGAATAACATCAAATGAACCATTAAAATAATATTTTACAGGAAAGAAGAAACCATCTCTTTTCTCATTAAAGATTTGAACCTTATCTGTGCCATAAGATGAAGTTTGTAAAAAAATGGTGATACAAATAAAAACTATTTTAAAAGACATGGATTATTAACTGCATTAGCATAAATTACTGGTATAAACTCGGAAACCTTAGCCCTCCCAGGGGCAAATGGCAACGGAAAAGACATTGGATATTGAAAGGTCGCCGAACGATAATTATCCTTTACCCAGTAATACCACTCTCTACCTCTTTTATCCCTCAACCAGGGCCTAAGATTTTCAAATTCTAGTTTAGTGGGATAACGATTATTCTTATCACAAAACCTCTTAAGCTCTATTTGAATATCGATAGCATCATCAACCATCATAATATCTTCAACCAAAACTTTTGAGGCCATTAGAGTAAGGACAATCGCTAGAATGATAAAATAAAGCTTCATTATAGCTCGATGATAATTCTTCCAAATTTTTCATCAAATTTTATGAGAAAAGAATCTGTCTCAAGCTCTCTATCTATTTTTTCGTCTATCTCAAAGTCGATAATGACAAGTTCTTTTCCTTCATCAAAGTAATTAAAACAAAGACCAGTGCTTCCACTTTGAAGAGGCATTTGCACGACTTCACCACTGCCAATTCTTGGGTCAATCCAATTAAAGTGTGACCCGATTGTTTCTCGGTTAGCATTACTTGTATGGACTTCAATATGAGAAGTCGCACCAAGTGGAGATAGCATTGAGTACTTTGCAATCTGCCCGCCCCATTCTTTATACCAAAGATCTGAGTACTCACTTCCCCATGTTGAGAGAAAATCTCCGTCATGTAGTCTACAAATATTAATCATCGTATCCTCTTCAGGAAGCGAAACATTCTCTAAGCTCTTTCCTTCATTTGAAGAATTAATCAGATCGATAAAATTACCTCTAAATTCTTTTAAGCAAGAAAGACTAATTCCTACTTTTTTTGCTTCTCCACAAACCCTAGGGTCCAAAAATTCAACAAAAAAACCATTCTTTAAATAAATATAAAAGCCACCCCATGGCATCTCCGGATCATCACTTTCGCCATGAACGAAGATCTCTTCTGGTAATAAATTTTTGAAATATTTGAAAGCATCTTTGTAAGCCGCTTCTGAAGGTTTGATATAAATATGATCGAGATAAACACTCATTAAAACTCCTTTGATGATCTTACTCTTCGGTCATAAAAAAAGAATGCACAGAATATTTCAAAAAAGTTTAAAGAAGAGAAAAAAATTGCTAATAAGCGACCATTTTTATACAATAATTCAAATTATTATTTATTTACAAGGAAGTAGATCAATGAAAGAGACACACACAGACAACTCTTTAGATGATTTTGAAAAAAAGATTAAAGCAAAAATCAATTTTCAAAATATGCTCGATAGAAATATCAAGAAGAATGAAAATACACCAGTTTCAGATCTTATTAGATCAACAACACAAACTGTGCTACCAAAAGATGAATTTAACTCCCAACAGAATAAGATTGATACAAGTGCAGTAACAGAGAAACTTGATCGTCTAGAAGGTCTGGTACAATCTCTTATTATCAATCAGCAAACAATGAAGAGTCTTATTCCTGAAAATATTCCAAGTAATGATAAATCTCTTGAAGTGGATCAGTTAAAAGAAGTAATTGTTAAAAGTAATGAGAATCAAAAAAAATTAATTTTGAATTCTCTAATTATTTTATCAATTGTTTCTGTCACAACGGCGTATATACTTTCTAACACCAATAAAAAGAGTAGAGAATTAGTCGTCACTCCAGCGCCAATAGCAAAGGTTGTTGAGACGCCAACATATATCACAACGAAATATTTAAACATGCGAACAATTGCTAGTACTAAAGGAGAGATTCAACTTGTAATACCTCCGAATTCACGTATTAAAATCATCGAAGAAAAAGGTGATTGGAAATTAATTAACTTTAAAGATTACGTGAAAAACACAGAGTATAAAGGTTGGGTTTACGGAGAAAACTTAAAGAAAATATAAGCTAATTTCCTATTGCACATTTTCCAAATACCGTTAAAATTCTCGTATCAATAAAAACTGAGGAGATTAAAATGAAAAAGATTTTTGCAACAATTGCATTATTAGCTACAACATCTACATTTGCAGCTCACGGGCCAGCAGGTTGTGGTCTTGGTTCTGTTCTTTTCGAAGGTAAAGAAGGACTAGTGTTTAATGTTCTTGCTGCTACTTTCAACGGTACTTCAGGTAACCAAACTTTTGGTATGTCTACAGGTACTCTTGGATGTGAAGATGCTAAAAGTGCACAAGTTTCTGCTGTTTCTTTCATCGAAAACAACCTAACAGCACTTTCAACAGACATTTCTAGAGGAGAAGGTCAAACTCTTGATGCTTACTTAACTCTAATTAATGCTCCAAAAGCAAACAAAATGGAACTAAAGAAAAACTACAAAACAATTTTCTCTGGTGACATGGCAGCAAAAGATATTCACACAAGAATTTCTACACTAATCCAAATGTAATCAATTGGCCCTAGTAATAGGGCCTTTTTTAAAATGCTTAAAATTTTATCTACACTTATATTTCTCTCAACTCCTGTTTCAGCAAGTCAATTTGATGATCAGTGGCTTAAACTCCTGAGATACCAGAAATCAATCTTTGGTTCATACGAAAGCCAGGCTGATAATAGTGAATTTTTTCTTTCTCCTGATGGGAAAAAATTCCCAGATGCCGAATTTCAGGCAACAAAAGAAAGTATGATGATCTCAAAGATATCTGAGAGTCATACAATTTGCCTCTTCCCAGCAAGAGCAACTTATGTCAGTAAAAAATTAAAAATGAAACTTCCTTTCAGTCCTCTTGAATGTAAGAAGACTAAGGATTTATTTAATAAGATCAATCTCGATTCAGTTTCTCTCGTGTTTAGTTCTTACTTTATCGAAAAGCCGGCATCGGCTTTTGGTCACACTTTCTTAAAGCTTAGAAGTAAAGACTCTAAAGATGAAAACAATGATTACCTTGATTACGGGGTAGATTACTCAGCTCAAGTCACAACATTAAACCCTATCATGTATGGTGTTCTAGGTATCTTTGGGGGGTTCTACGGGAAATTTTCTTTGATGCCATATTATGTGAAGATCAAAGAGTATAACGACATGGAGTCCCGAGATCTTTGGACATTTAAAATTAATCTTAATGAAGATGAAAAGAAGCAATTTATATATCATCTTCTTGAAATGAATCGCGCGAAGTTTGATTATTTCTATTTTAAAGAAAATTGCTCATACCATGTGCTAGCTCTTCTTGATGCGATTAAGCCAGGAGCAAATCTTATTGAAAAATTAAGCTTCTTTGTTCCACCCATAGATACCCTACATGCTATAAAAAAAGCCGAGATCATTGATGAAGTTAGAATTCGTCCTTCAAAATATCAGACACTCCTAAAGCGAATTGAAACTATCCCAAGTTCACTTCGAGGTCTTTATCAAGACTCGATTGAAAAAGAATCTGTCTCCGATTTAAAAGTTTATGAAGCTTTATCAGAACAGGACAAAGTGGACCTCTTAGATTTTTTAACTGAACTCATCGACTTTAATAATGCCGAGACTCTCGCCTCTTCACAAAATGAGGGTTATAAAAATATTGTAAAAAAGAAACTGGCACTAAACCTTAAAAGAAGTGAAATTAATACATCATCTAAAGCTCTCGATTTTAGCAATATTGTAAAGTATGACTCTCCCCTCGAAGCACATAACTCAAAGAGAATCAGAGTTGGTTATGCAAGAAATGAACAGCTAGACAGTAATAATCTAAATTTTGAATTTCGCTTTGCTCTCCATGATTATCTTGAGGATAAAGTTGGTTACATACCTTACGCGACTTCTGAGCTTTTTAATATGAAACTTACTTACCTTGATAAGAACCAGAAGCTACGTCTTGATAAAATTGATTTCGTGAATGTCGAGGCGATTAGACCAAAGTCAATCATTTCAAATAAACTAAGTTGGCGTTTCACACTCTCTCTTGAATCAGATCAATATGCACTTAAAAACCGTTATTCACAGAATATGAATATCGCTCTTGGTAAGAGTTTCATCTTTAAAGAAGTTACAACCTCGCTATTTGTAAAATCAGATAATAGCTATGATCTTAAAGTCGGCCGCTATATTCCAACTATTGGTCCTAACTTCCTACTCGTTACCAACAATAGCTTCCTCAATCTTTCGATCGACTTAAGCTACATGTATGACATTAAAGATACGCAAGAGTTCTCTTTAAATCTTAAGACAAGGGCTCGTATACCAGTGTCAAAACAGTCACAAATAGCCTTAATCTTTGAAAAAAACGCAGAGATAAAGCCAATATATTCAATTGGTTACCAATTAAACTTCTAAAGCTCCCTTGACTTCCTCTCCTTAGCACCCATCTTACATTTTTAACCAATCCACTCTGGAGGAGTGATGTTTTCAATTTTATTGCTACTTTTTACTGTAATACCAGCGCTCGAAATATACCTACTATTTAATATTGGTGCTCAAATTGGTGGTTTAAATACCTTATTTATTGTTCTATTCACTGGTTTCACTGGAGCCTACCTCGCTAAGAGTCAAGGCCTTCAGATCCTATCTCGCATTCAAGAGGACCTCTCTCGCGGAGCGGTTCCTGCGAATGAGTTTATCCATGGCTTACTTGTTTTTGGCGGTGGTCTACTTTTATTAACTCCAGGATTCCTAACTGACATTATGGGAATCGCCATGGTTTTTCCTGTAACAAGAATAATGATTGCTCACTTCTTCAAATCGTATTTTGAAAGAGCTATTCAGTCAGGAAATGTTCAGTTTTATAGCTTTTCATCTGGAACAAGGAATCAGCAAGAATCGCCTGGGCCAAACCGTCAAGTTGGGCCTGATACTTACGAGGCAGAATTCAAAAAAAAATAGTTTCAACCGATTAGTATCCTATGGAACATACTGACGAAAAATCACAAGAGGTCCACTTTAGGATCTTAAATGCTGTAACGAAACTTGAAGTCTCAAAAGGTCATCTGGGTTGGAAAATTTCAGATATCGCAAAAGAAGCTGATGTTACAAGAAGCCTTGTTTATTATTACTTGGGCAAAGATAAGCAGGTCATTCTAAGTGAGGCCGTGAAATTTATGCTAGAAAAGATTTTCAATCTCTTCGAAGATGAGCCTGTCCAAGTGCAATATCGTATCAAAATAGCACTTCAAGAAATAAAGAGAATGCCTTATCTTTTGGTTCTATTTATATTAAATAGAAAACAAGATAACTTCATTGGAGAGATTATCCGAGTCGGAGAAGAACGCCTCTTCTCCCTGCTACAAAGGCTCTATCCAGCAATGAAGCCAAATGATATTTTAAAAATATACTTGCTAGAATTGGGGGCGGCCATGTATGGTGACCTTACCGAAGCGCAAGTGGAAGAGTTCTTCCCTGAATAACCAAATATAACAAAAAGAGATAAAATGATTTCGTTCAACGATATATTAGAAGCTAGAGAGCGCATAAAAAAACAAATTATCAAAACACCCACGACATATTCTTCAACGTTAAGTTCAATGGTTAAATGTAATGTATATTTAAAACTAGAGAATCTTCAGTTAACTGGAGCGTATAAAGTTCGTGGAGCACTTAATCGTTTAGAGAAATTAAGTGACAAAGAAAAAGAAAATGGAGTCATTGCATCAAGTGCAGGAAACCATGCTCAAGGTGTAGCGCTAGCTGCAAAGAAGCTTGGTATCAAAGCAACTATCGTAATGCCAGAGACAACTCCCCTTTCCAAAATACAAGGAACAAAGAAATTCGGTGCAGAAGTTATTTTACATGGAAATGTTTATGACGAAGCTTATGAAAAAGCTAGAGAACTGCAAAAAGATGGTGGTAAAACTTTCATCCATCCATTCAATGACCATGACATTATTGCAGGTCAGGGAACTATCGGTCTTGAAGTATTTGAAGAAATCGAAGATATCGATATTGTCGTGATACCAATTGGTGGAGGTGGTCTCATCTCAGGTTGTGCACTTGCGCTAAAAACTTTAAAGCCTACGATTAGAATCATTGGCGTTGAAGCAACACAAATGCCGGCCATGAAAACGAGTATTGAAAATGGAAAAATCACAACTATCAGCAAAGCGAAGACTATCGCAGATGGAATTGCTGTCACAACGATTAAAGAGAATACTTTTGAAATGGTTCAAAAGTATGTCGATGAGATTGTAACAGTTTCAGAGGCTGAAATTGCCCATGCTATCATGATGCTACTTGAAGTGGAGAAAGTTTTAACAGAAGGAGCAGGAGCTTGTGCTTTTGCCGCATTGGCCTCGGGAAAAATCGCCGATATCAAATCAAAAAATGTTGGGATCATTGTTTCTGGAGGAAACCTCGACCTGAACTTTCTATCAAAAGTAATTGAAAGAGGCCTAACTGCTGATGGGAGAAGATGTAATCTTAAGATTGTTGTTCCCGACTCTCCAGGAGTTATCGCAGATATAACCAAAACAATTGCAAAACACGGTGCAAATATTCTTGAAATTCACCACAATAGAAACTTTGCCAATACACACCTAGGTGAAACTACTGTAAACTTCTCTCTAGAGACAAAAGGTCATCAGCATATCGAAGAGATCATCGAATCCCTTCGAACTAGTGAATACAAATTAACGAGAGAATAATGCCATCTATAATCGAGAAACTATATAAAGGAAGTTCATTTCTTGAACTGACGAAAGAAAATGAGAGTAGACTCCCGTCTGAAAAAGATATTCGTAAAAATTACACATTAGAGATTCTTGGAACAGGTCTTTTAAAAATTATTCCAAACAATGTTGATAGCAGTCATGCCTATATCATCTCAACAGCAATTCATGGTAACGAGACAGCTCCGATTGAAATTGTTGATGGTATTTTAAAAGATTTCTTTAAAGGTTCTCTTCAGATTTGTGCACCGACACTTTTTATCTTCGGTTCACCAAAATCTATGAATATTCAAAAGCGCTTTGTTGACTTTAATTTAAATAGGCTTTTTGCAGGAGCCTGGAGGAATACTAAGCCTTGTTATGAGACAACTCGAGCAGAAGAGCTTGAAAAGGTTTGTTACGACTTTCGAAATGAATTTAATAAACATCAACTTGCACATTATGATCTGCACACAGCAATCAAACCTTCCAAGCATGAAAAATTTGCGATCTATCCATTTGCAATAGAAAGGGCAAAGGTGTCTGAGACACAGATTGCCTTCATGGAAGATCTTGGTTGTGAGGCGGTTCTCTTTTCTAAATCAAAATCCACAACTTTCTCATGTTTCAGTGCCAATGAGCTAAGAGCTGAAAGTTTCACAGTAGAGCTTGGAAAAGTATGGCCCTTTGGAAAGAACCCCACAGAAAATTTTAAAAAAGCTGATGACACACTAAGATCACTTCTTTCTGGACACTATGTTACAAGAGAGAAGCCGAGTGAATCACTTATCAAGTACGATGTTCATTCATCAATCATTAAGCAGGGTAGTAACTTCAAGTTTCTGTACACAAAAGATGTCGATAACTTTGAAAGCTTTGCTAAAGACACCCCTCTTTATGAAGATAATGGTAAAATATATAAAACTGAAGAAGATGAGCTCGCTCTAATTTTTCCAAATACAGACGTGGAAATTGGACAAAGAGCTGGACTACTTCTTAGAAGGAGAAGAAATGACTAAGAAAATTACAATCGTTGTTGCAAGTGATGGAAAGAATCTCGATCTTGCAAATCAAATAACTAAAGATGCAAAAGTTGATAATGTTGAATTCAATATTATTAGATTAAGCCAGTACTCTCTTCCTCTTTACACAAATGATGAAGAGCAGGCCAATGGAATTCCACAAGCAGCAAAAGACCTCTATTCAGAACTTAAGCCAAGCCATGGTTACATCTTTATTGCTCCAGAGTACAATGGTTCAGTTCCACCTATCTTCATTAACTCTATTGCTTGGGTAAGTAGAAGTGGTAACGAAGACTGGAGAGAGGTTTTTAATGAAAAACCAGCAATTATTGCTACTCATAGTGGAGGTGGAGGAATCCACGTTCTAGAAGCAATGCAAAGCCAACTTTCATTTATTGGAGTGAATGTTATCGCAAGAAAGCTTCACACGACTTACTCTAAACCACTTAATCTAGATAGCTTAGATGCGGCGATGAGACAATTAGTCCAGTATGCAAGTCTCGGATAAAATAGACGATAAGAAATTTGACTGTAAGAGGTTTCCACTGAACCTCTTGCATCTTCTACAAAATAGTTCCTGTACAATACCAGAGACCGGCTGGCAGCCAATCTACTTTTCAAATGAAAAATCTATTCTCCCTAGCTTCATCAAAGGTCACAGTTATGGAGATTATATATTTGATTGGGCCTGGGCTGATTTATACAATCGCCTAGGAATGGATTATTATCCTAAAATGGTCCACTCCCTACCCTTCACGCCTATAAACGCTCCAAAGTTCCCACTGGGAATTGATATAGAGTTACTAGAAGCTTCGATCGCTTTCTATACGACTCAGTCTATAAATTCTCATCACTTTCTATTTATCGATCGTCAACTAGCGGCACTACTTGAAAGTTATGGCTATAAAACCCAAAAGACGATTCAGTATCATTTTTATAATATGTATAAATCTTTTGAAGATTATCTAAATAATCTCAAAGCACGAAAGCGAAAACAAATAAAAAAAGAAATTAAAGCAATTGATAAATATAATATTGATTTTGAGCTTATTTCGGGTTCTAACCTTTCAAAAGAACTTGCAAACGACTGCTATCAACTTTACCTGAGTACGATATCAAAAAAACGTGCTATCCCTTACCTAAAAGAAGATTTCTTTCTAGGCTTAAAAGATTCCCTAGGTGATAATTTTCTAGTTCTATTTGCTAAGAAGGATAATAAAAATATCGCCATGAGTACATTCTTTAAAACCGACAAGACTCTCTATGGTCGCTACTGGGGAATTGATGCGAATATACAAGACATCCCTCTACTGCATTTCTATATGTGTTATTATTTTGGAATTGAATACACTATTAAGCATAAGTTAGAGCTTTTCGAAGCAGGGGCCCAAGGAGAGCAAAAACTAATTAGAGGCTTTACACCCGTTGAAATCCTAAGCTCACATCATCTTAAAGAAGATAGAGCTAGAGAGATCATTTTTAACCACATCGATCAGCAAAATGAAGAAGTCCTGAGCTCAATAGAAGAGCTCAAGAACTATTTACCTTACAAGATTACTCCCTAGGGTCAGTTTCGATGTAGATATCTTTTACAGACTGAGTCTTATAGAAATTTGATATTTGTGAATATTTATCAAGATCAAAAATGTTGCGAAACTTGATCCAGTCAATTAAACAGTACAACCAAATCGAGCGAATTGATAAGTCGCTATCGTATGAGCTGATATCTTTCTCAACCTCTGCAAAACAGTCCTCGACTCTCTTTACATGGTTCATCGCAAACTTTGTCTTCCATTCAGGATCATCACCGAAGAATTTTAACTGAAATAAATGAACAGCAGAATCATTAATTTCATCAATCATTTTTAACTTCATTTTATCTTGGATTGAAAGTGTCTCACCAATACTCGCAAGTAAATATTCTGCAATGATTAAAGAATCGAAAATAACAGAATCACCATCAATAAGTAACGGTACTCTTCTAATTGAGCTTAGAGAACTGACTCTTTGAACGCCTTCAGGAGATCTAGTATCAAGTACTTCAAAGTCACATTTAAAATCTTTTAATTCGTTAATAACCCTAATGCGTCTAACAAACGGAGATGTTTTGGATCCAATTAATTTCATCTATTCCTCCAATAATTAAATACCATTAGATGATAGATTAAAGATATAATTTATCCAACTAATTCTTCGTTCAACTCATCAATTCCAACAAGTGGAAGCATCAAGCGAAATTCCAGTAAAGTATCTCCATTTATCTTAAAGTCGAGGGTCCCACCAAGATTATTGGCCATCGTCTGAAAAGTTTTAAAAGTTGTGCTATTTGCTCGATGTTCGCCAAAGAGAGATAGATAATTAAAACCTTGCTTATTTTTTAAGTTATCTTGCTTTTCAAAGTAAATATCGACGAGAATATATTGCTCTTCGTATAGTTTGGTATCAGTCGCAGTTAACGCAAGCACTCCTTCGTTTTTATAAATACTCAAACTCTCAATAGCATACTTAATTATGTCTCTGACTTTAGGCTGATCCAGATATATATGAGTCGGTATTGATGGGGCGATCTGTGTAAAGACTTTTTTATCAAGTTTAAGTTCACTTACAATAGAGTTCACACACCCACTGAGAAATTCATTTACATCCGTGTTCATATACTTCCCTTCATAATTTGTACTAGCCTCTTCACTCGTACTTATTACAGAAGCATTACGAATTAAATCTTTTAGGTGGAGATATTCACTCTCTGCTAGTTCAACTAGCTTGAGATTCTCCTTACTGAGATTATCCTCATGAACTCGATGAAGAGTACGATTTAAAACTTCCATTGGCACATTTAATTCTTTATCAATTTGAGCAAATAGTTGTTTCCTATGTTCTGAATAATCTATAAACTTTGCCCTATCATCTCTCAGCTGTTGCTCCTTAGACAATACTCTCGTAGAAAAGCTCTTCATACTAGTAATGATTTCCTGCAACTCTGCGGGATAAGCCCATGAGTCTTCAACAAAGTTTTCATGAGATAAGAGAGAGTCTGTATGGCGAGCAATTTTATGTAAAGGAATTATTAAGGAAAAAAGAGTATACAAGAGTAGACTCAAAACCACGCCCACACTAACAGTTGTCATCACAAAATTACTGCTATATAAGTCATTGAAGCCATCAGCAACAACCTCTTGGATATTCTTTTCAATCGCGCGAACTTCTTCACGGTAAGTTTGACTTACTTTTTTTATAGACTCTGATGCACGAGCTAACTCATTTACTGCTTTATCAACTTCAGTAGCTCCAAGATTACCAGTCTTTACTAATGAGCTAGCATTTTCAATGGTATTATTGAGATAAATTGCTTCATTGTGGTATAATTCAATTGATAGAAATTTTAGAAGATATTCTGATTTTGCTTCAAGAAGATATTTTTTTATTTCATTATATTCACTAATAGATGCATCAATATTCTTCTTCATTGTTTTATTGCTATTTTCAAAACTAACTAAAAAATCACTTAACCTCAGGTTCTTTGCTTTGAAGCGCTCTATATCATTTATCATATTCTCTACAGACTGCTGCAACTGGCCCTGAATTTGTGCAACAAAATAAATATGCTCAGTTAGTTTTGCCCCCTGGTTTGAGATTTCCATTAAAGATAACTTCTTTGCTTCTAGTCTCTTATTCTCGAAATAGAATAAACTTGAAAAGACGACGCAAAAAATAATGAATAAACCAATGTAGTTTTGTAAAAAGTTAGGTCTTTTATTTCCCATAAATAATTCCTAGTAGATATATGGGAAATTTTAAAATTAGAATATAAAGATATCATGGATAAAATATGAGAATAATAAGACATTGCCTCTATCAATAGATAGAGCTCTTAAGCTATTAAAAACGAGGAAAGAGTTAAGCAACTAGTCCTTAGATTGGCAGGATTTTAATAAATAGATATTTTCTGGATATTGGTATACACCAGCACAACCGTAGGCTTTCTGACTATCTTTTGTGGTATAAAGTGAAAAGTAGTACTTATCCTTAATGACCTGCACCTTACCTGTTTGAGTACTTTTTGCTTTTATCTCAACTGTTGCAACGTAGGCTTCAACATCTTTATCAACAACATTTACTTCAAGAACTTTGACATCCTTCATCGAGTCCACAATGAAATTAGGATTTGATTCTAACTCATTTGAAGCATCGAACACAACAAGAGCATGTGGAAATTTATTTTGAGCAAGACACTTACTTCCATTGTTTCCATCAATACGTGCACCAGATAAATCAACTTCAACGACGTCAAGAGCTTTTTCTTGAAGCGACTTACTACTCGGACACTCAAGCGCGAATGTATTAAACATAAATAACATACTTAGAAATGCACTAAACTTCACGAGTATTCCTTTGATTTATAATTTCTGTCCCTGTCGCTTTATCGTAACAGCCGTTAATACAATCTTCACCTTTTAGCTTAATTCTCTTATCAGAAATACACTCAGGATCAGATGTTCGATGTCTAATGATATCAAACTTTGGTGATAAAGTTAACTTCTTACTATCAACCTCTGTCTGAGTTCCTTTTACTATTTTTTGACACATTTTCACTGCAGACAATCTAAGGTTATTAAACATTGTTCCACCATTATGCTTTGAGATATGTACTCTTGATGGACCATAGCCATTATTTATAGAACCACTATGAATATATGTGAAATTGAAATCACTAATTTTAATACCTTTACAGTTATTAGCTTTTGCGTATTTTTTAATTGCAAGTGGATCATTCCCAATCTCATCAACCATCACAATATGATTTCCAGATACATTAATCATATCTCCAGCTTGAATTGTATTGTTCGCATCAAATTTTGCCGTATCAAGACAGCTTTTTTTACTGTGAAGAGTTTGATTAAAGTTTGTTGTCGTAAGACTTGAAAAAGGTCCGGAGTCTGTTTGGACTTTAAGACCCTGAGAAGCTAATGCAACAGAGATAAAACTTGAACAGTCTATTCCCGCCGCAGGTTTTGAAGAACTACTCACCCCTTCCCCTTTAGTAAAAAGATTAAGCTCCCCACTTCTATTTGGTGCCTTACGTGAACCATAACCATATACAGGAGGCTTAAGTCTTGCATCAGTACACTGAGGTCCAGGATAATTTGGATCTTCTCCAAGATCTTTAAGTACAATATGTGAACTTATATAGGCCTTAGTATCAGTAATATTTCTTATGCGAGGACCGGCTGCACTCTTAGGAGCACGAATTCCTCGTAAAGACGGGGTATTGACGTCGATAATTTTATCGATTGCTGAACAACTTTGAAACATAGTTGCAAGAACTTTTCTCGCCCCACGAACTGCAGGATTAGCTAGTCTCTTTACACCATTACTATCTTCATAAAAGTCCCCACACCCAATACTTGGGGAGGATAAGCTTCGATCGATAAAGCCAGTAAGTTCGTCTGAGCTTGGAAAAGTTGTAAAATTATCAGTAAGTTTTCTAGCATCAGCTTCCCATGCTTTCTCTTCTTCTGACTTATAATCTTCACCCTCTTCGATTGAGTTGTCTGCGTAGGGATCTGTGATTTCTTCTTTTTGTACGACTTGCTTTTTCTTAGCTTTGACTAGAGTCTCAGCCTGATTTTGCATATTATTTTGCGTGGCCACACAGCTGGCAAAAAATATGAGAAGTAAAAACTTTGAGTTAATTTTAAAAAATTTCAATTTTAGGTTCTCCACTGACTTCTCTACTCAACTTCTTATCGGACAAGTTCCTTAAAATATTAGTATATTCAATGAGGCTACTATTCCAGAGAGAAACTATTAACCGACCAACAATCTAAATTAAATCAAATACATATGCAGAGCAGTCATCCTTTGGAGATGCCAATTTTTACTGTCTATTTTCAATATTTTATATAGAATAGAAGTATGGTGAAAGTATTTAACCTCTATTTTAAACATCCTTTGATTTGGGTTTACCTAATCCTTAGTCTTATTATGCTAATATACTTAGCCTCAAAGAATTTATTACTTCCATATAGCTATCTCTTTTTAATTCTGATAATTGCTCCATTTTATGAGTGGCTTCTTCATAAATATGTTTTACATGGACGCGCTCTTAATGAGTCAGAAGCAAAGCAAAAATATATGGACCGCCTCCATCGAGATCATCATCGATATCCCAAAAAAGTTGATCTCCTCTTTGCACCACTTAGTGCCGGACTATCAATCCCAATTCAATTCTTTATCCTAGGTTGTCTTGTTACCCAAAACATTGATATTGGAATATATCTCGCCTTTGTAAGCCTTACTTATTATCTCTTCTACGAATGGATACATTTGGCTCATCACGTGGACTCATATTATCCTAAAACAGGATGGGGAAAAGCCTTAAAGAACTCTCACCTTCTTCACCATTATAAAAATGAAAACTATTGGTGGGGGGTAACATCAAACTTTGGTGACAAAGTTCTTGGTACCTACCCTTTATCAAATGAAGTTGCAAAATCGACGACAGTTAAAGAGATATAAACTGCTCCATTTTAAAGAGATAAAATAACCTCTACCTTTTTTTCAAAAAATGCATATCATTAGAGTATGAAAAAAATTATTAAACAAATACTCCACGTCGATAACTACTCCTTTGAAAAGATTGCTAGAGACTACAGAACACCACTCTATATTTATTCTCAGCTTGCCCTCGAAGACCAGTATCTCGATTTCTATAATTCTGCCCTTGAAGCCACAATCACCAGGCCAATGGTTTGTTTTGCACTGAAAGCAAACAACAACATCAATGTCTTGAAGAGTCTTGCGAAGCTTGGTTGTGGCGCAGACATTGTTTCCGGTGGAGAATTAAAGCAAGCTTTAAAAGCTAAAATACCTGCAAATAAAATTGTCTTTTCGGGGGTTGGAAAAACAGCCGAAGAAATAACTCTTGCACTAGGAGCTTCAAAAGATGGCATCTACTCTTTCAATGTTGAGTCAGTTGAAGAACTTAAAGAGATAAATATTATTTCAAAGAAATTAAATAAGCGAGCAAGAATAAGCCTTAGGCTGAACCCTGAAGTTCTTGCCAAGACCCATAAACATATCTCTACAGGGCATAAGACACATAAGTTCGGTATCCTAAAAGAAGACATAGCAAAAGCAGTTAAGAAGAAAAGTCTCTGGACACACTGTGACCTTAAAGGTCTTAGTATTCACATTGGTAGTCAACTGACGTGCCTAAAGGCGACAAAGAAGGCGGTCGCGCAAATGTGCCAACTCGCTCTTGATCTTAAGTTAGATCTTGAATTTCTTGATGTCGGGGGTGGACTCGGTGTTGATTATGAAAGAAAAGAAAACACACCTAGTGCACTTGAATATATGCAAGCCATTCAAGAATCACTTCAAAAAAATTATTATACAAAAACAGACAAGAGACCACGAATCGTTTTTGAACCTGGTCGTTTTATAGGTGCCTACTGTGGATATTTTTTGACAAAAGTTCTTCGCACAAAGAAGTCGGGCGATTGTAATTTTGTCATCGTAGATGGTGGAATGAATGACTTCGTGAGATCATCACTCTATGGAGCTTATCATGAGATTACTCCCGTAAAAGCTCGTAAGTCAGAACTGATGCTAACAGATATCGTCGGACCAATTTGTGAAACAACTGATTGTTTTGCCTCAAAAAGACCAATGACGAAACTTCAAAAAGATGATCTGATTGTTGTTGAAGACGTTGGGGCTTATGGGCACACAATGTCTTCAACCTATAATATGAGAGAACGAGTTGGTGAAATTTTCATCACCAAAGAAGGAAAGATTATATCTTAAATTTCTGCTCAAGAGACTTATTAACTAGATCTTTGGCCTCAGCTTCTTCGAGGTCAAAAACAGTCATAACTTCAAGAACAATATTATCAAGAAAATTACTTAGAATTTTTGTTTCCGCTGCTCCCCTATCATTTATAGAAACGAGAGTTCTTACATTCATAAAAACCTCATCAATATTTTGGTGAGTAACTTGTCCCTTGAAATATGTAATACGATCTTTCTTTGAATCAAACTCTGGAGTTGGAACTTCACTTGAAAGAAGTTTCAAATGATCATTAAGATCATTTTGTGGAGTTAGAAGTCTAAAAGTTGCAGACTTTTCAAGTGGAACCATCGTTCTAATATTATGATCAACTGATTCAATTACATAAAAATCACGGTTCGTCCCTTCTGGCCTTTCAATATCAACAATTACCCCAAGACCAAAACTTGACGAGATAACTTTATCATTAATACATAATTTCTTATTCATAAGAAGACTCCGAAAGATTTATCTAAAATTGAATTGCTTGATGATTTTTTCGACTATCACTAACAATGGAGTATTCATTATCTCAAATGTTCAAAGTAGCGTCAACAGAGGGGTTTAATCAGGAAAAATGAAGGCCCTTGACTTAAGAACCTTCAAGAAATTTTATTAAAATCTACACTGAACATTAACATTTGCGCCAATAATCGGATCATTATATGGATTAATAGCATTTACGAATGCCCAAACACTCTGTCCTGCTCCTATCCAACCACTGAAGTGTGACTGAAGAGCTGCTCCAAAGCGACTTTGCCCAAATACAACACCTTGACAAAATAGAGGTGCACCAAAGCTATTTACGATTACACAACGTGCACTTTGAGGATTAGCAAAACATCTTACGTCTTTTGCATGTGGATAAAACCATCCGTTCGGATAATAGTTAGCAAATGATTTCATTCCAATCGCAAGAACAGTCACAAGAACAATACCTTTTAACAACTTCAACATACTTTTATCTCCAAATAATTTTGCGCATCAAAGCATATTTATTTTTCTTCGTAAACGGCCCCTGAAAGAAATCATATAAAGCACTCTAACATACTGAAAACATGTAAAACTTCTCATGGAAAAACTAAGTGAAAAACGCTACTATTTGCGAAATTAATCGAAAAAAGGGACACAAATGACTGATCTATTCAAAGAAGCCATTTTAAATGGAATACCTTCAACTCTTCCACCGAAGAAAGAATACGAAACAAGTATTAACCACGCTCCAAAAAGAAAAAATATATTAAACGAAGAAGAGAAAAAGTTAGCACTACGAAATGCCCTTCGTTATTTTCCAGCAGATCTTCATCCTGAACTTGTGACAGAGTTTAGAGAAGAATTAGAAAAGTATGGTCGCATTTATATGTACCGCTATCGCCCAGATTATAAAATACATGCGAGATCAATTAACGATTACCCACACAAATCAAAGCAGGCCGCTGCAATTATGCTGATGCTTTCAAATAACCTCGATTATGCTGTTGCACAACATCCACATGAGCTTATTACTTATGGTGGAAATGGCGCAGTTTTTCAAAACTGGGCACAATATCTACTGACAATGCAATATCTTGCGACAATGACAGATGAACAAACTCTTGTTCTTTACTCTGGTCACCCAGCAGGGTTATTCCCTTCTCACAAAGATGCTCCAAGAGTTGTTGTTACAAATGGAATGATGATTCCAAATTATTCGAAGCCAGATGACTGGGAAAAATTTAATGCACTTGGTGTAACTCAATACGGTCAAATGACAGCTGGTTCATTCATGTATATTGGGCCACAAGGAATTGTTCACGGAACTACAATTACAGTATTAAATGCGCTCAGAAAGATTTCAAAAGAAGCTGTAACAGAAACAGCCGGAAAGGTTTTCGTGACAGCTGGACTTGGAGGAATGTCAGGAGCTCAACCTAAAGCAGCTGTTATTGCAGGATGTATTGGAGTGGTGGCTGAAGTTAATCCTAAGGCCGTTAAGACGAGACATGAACAAGGATGGGTTGATGAAGTATTCACTGACCTCGACGAATTAATGACGAGGATTAAAAAGGCACAGACTAATAAAGAAGCCGTATCTCTTGCGTACCAAGGAAATATTATTAATCTATGGGAAAAGTTTGCAGAAAGTGATCTTCATGTAGATATTGGTTCTGACCAAACGTCTCTACACAATCCATGGGCCGGTGGTTATTACCCTGCCGATCTTTCTTTTGAAGAATCAAATGAAATGATGGCAAATAACCCTGAACAATTTAAAAAAGAAGTACAAAAAAGTTTAGTAAGACACGTCAATGCAGTTAATAAACTTGCAGATAAGGGAATGTATTTCTTTGATTATGGAAATGCATTTCTTCTTGAGGCCTCACGTGCCGGAGCTGACATTATGAAGCCTGGTTCTACAGAGGATTTCAAGTATCCTTCATATGTTCAAGACATCATGGGACCAATGTGTTTTGACTATGGCTTTGGCCCTTTCAGATGGGTTTGTACATCAAGTACACAAGAGGACCTTGACCTGACTGACCAACTTGCAACAGAAGTACTTGAAAGACTCATGAAAGAATCTCCAAGTGAAATTACTCAACAGATGCAAGATAATATTGTTTGGATTAAAGGAGCTAAAGAGAATGACCTCGTTGTTGGATCTAAAGCACGTATCCTTTATGCAGACAGTGACGGGCGGATTGAAATTGCTCTTGCATTTAACAAGGCCCTTCGAGACGGAAAACTAAAAGCTCCAGTTGTCCTTGGTCGCGATCATCACGATGTTTCAGGTACAGACTCTCCTTTTAGAGAGACATCAAATATTTATGATGGATCAAGGTTCACAGCAGATATGGCCGTTCAAAACTTTGTTGGAGACTCTTTTAGAGGAGCAACTTGGATTTCTCTTCATAACGGAGGTGGCGTTGGCTGGGGAGAAGTTATGAATGGTGGCTTTGGAATGGTACTTGATGGAAGTGAAGACTGTGATCGTCGTATTAAATCAATGCTATTTTGGGACGTAAATAATGGTATCAATAGACGATCATGGGCAAGAAATGAGGGCGCTACTTTTGCAATTAAGAGAGCGATGGAAAAAGAGCCTCTTTTAAAGGTAACTATTCCAAATCTTGTAAGTGACGATTTACTATAAAAACTCTCAAGTAAAATTAAAATATTTTCGAAAAGGACTAAATGAAATTAGTCCTTTTTTTTATATCATCTATTCTCCTTACCTCTTGTGCAACGAATAGTCAGAATCGTTCAATTAGTAGTATCGAAGACTCTTCCTGCACAGAACTTTTTAAAACTTACTTACATGCTACGAGCCCATTTAATTATCAGATTAATCTCGATAGAGTTTTCAAAGAAATCGAGGCCCTTGAAAGTAAGTTTCCAAATCAACTAACTACAAAGATAGAGGGGCAATACGACGGTGAGCCAATCTATCGTATCGATATGCCTGGTTATGGAACTGGAGATAAAAAGAAAATTATTATCACTTCAGGTGTTCATGGAAATGAATCTGTGGGTGTCAGTACTTTATTAAAAGTCATTAATCAAATTGTATATGATAAGAACATGAGAACAAAGTTTGACTTTGTTTTCTTCCCTGCTCTAAACCCAGGGGGATTACGTCAAAACACTCGTCGTCTAAAGAACGATGTCGACCTCAATCGAACTTTTACAAAAGGAAAAGAACAAGGTGTTACAAAAATTCTTCAAGAATCACTCGATGGAGAGGAATTTGAACTCGCTCTCGATCTTCACGAGGCCTACACCAAAAATGGATTCTTTGTTATCAAAGCAGATAAGGAAGACGATCAATTAACTAAAGAATCTTTATCAATCATTGATGAAAGTTATATGCTAACTTCAAAAGATGGCCAGTATCCGTACAATGTACCAAATGTAAAAGATCCGCGTAAAACATCTTACATTCTATACTCACCTGGTGAGACAGCATCATTTAATCCTGGAACACTCAAAGGTTTTTTCAAAACAAACTTGAAGGCCAAGTATGCTTACACCATTGAGTCTCCGGGACAAATAGAGCTTCGAAAGCGACAAGAAATTTACATCAATATCGTTCGAAGCTTTCTCGATAATTACTCTAAACGAGATTAAAATTTGCTGATCACAAGCTCTGAAGTTTCAAATCCGAGAGTCTTTGCGTAATCTACATACTCTTGAAAAACCTCAGCTGGCATAGATGTCTCGCGAGACATAATCCATAGAGATTTTTTGTTATTCGAACCAACTAGAACATACTCATAATTCTCATCTAATTTTAAAATTTGGTAATCACCTTTAACTCTGAAAAGCTTTGTCCAAAAATTATCAAAAGTTACTTCGAGAGAAGCGTTAGTTAGTTTATTTTTAACTACGGCCTTACCTTCGATTGTTTTAGTCTTTCCATGCTTTTTAATACAAGTGTTAAGAACACTAACAGTTCCTTCACCAATTAGTTCATAATCTGCTGTTTGAGCAATACATTTCTTTGTGAATCTCTGTGGAAGAGCTGCAACTGCATTCCACTTCCCTACGTAGCGCTCAACTTCAACTTGTGATACAGTTGGAAGTTGCTTTGCTGCAAAACAAAGAGTTTGAGATACAAATGCTACCATCACTAATAAAGTCTTCATTACTACTCCTTTGTTATATGTTAACAACTTATACAAATTTGGTAATGGCAAAACAACTAGACAAAATTTAGACACAGGAATAATATTGGCCTTATGAAAAAGATATACAAGGATTCAGTTTTTACTTACCTCTATCACATTAATGCTGGAGACGTTTGTCCGAAAGGCCAACTGAGTTTAAAAAAACTTATGCTACTCTTTCAAAATATCGCACTTGATCACTACACCTCAAGAGCACAAACCTGGGATGAACTTGTAAAGAAAAAACAGGCCTGGGTTCTGACAAAAATTGAACTCGACCTTAGGCAAACCCCATTTCTAGCACAAGATATAAAGCTTTCGACTTGGTCGCGCGGGACGCAACAGTTTAAAGGTTTCAGAGAGTTTGAGGTAACTTGTGAAGACAAAACACTTATTACTGCAAATACCAGCTGGATTTATCTTGATCTCGTAAAGAAGTCACCAGTGGCCTTTAATCAATCACTATTTCCAAACTTCACTCCATCTACCACTTCGAATTTTGAAGGACTTGATAACACATGGAGAATCAAGGAAGACTTCAATCTTCAAAACGAAATTGAATATAAACTTCGCTACACAGATTATGATATCAATAATCACTTAAACAATACTGTCTACTTTGAGTTATTAGAAGATTATATGATGAACAATCAAATTGAGAGGCCAAAGAAGATACGTGCAATTTTCAAGAAGGAAGTGCCTTTTCATATTAAGGCACTAGAGCTTGGAATGATAAAGAATGAGTCTTGTTACACTATTGTTTTTAAGAGCGAAAGCGAGACTCATTTCTTAGCAGAGCTAGAGTTCTAAGGACAACCGTAGAACTCTCCTGATTTTAGACCATAATACTTACAATCTCTCTTTCTAAAAATATTTTTAAACATTCCAGGAGCTTTCTTATAAGCCTCTTTCCTCACTGCAAGAGTTTCATTCCAAGTAAGAGAAATTGGTGTATACGAGTGTAGAGAGATTGAATCCTTTTCAATTTTTGTCAGCCCATCAAAGATCTCACTATCTGGACGATCTTCGCTATCTCTATTTAAACTCCAAAGGTGATCAAACTCTCCTTTAAACGCCTTATAGATTTCACTGAACTCAAGTCCTTGGTAGATAACCATATTATCAAACTGGTTTTGTTCCGCAGTTCTAGAGATATTATATGATCCAGAAATTAACTTTGTTTTGGTTAAATCCTTCTCATCAAAATCAATAAGAATATATTTATGGTGATTTAAAAACCAGTAACGTGGGGAAGGTGCGAAACTGTAAAACTTAACTCGAACAGGTGCTTCTTCTTTAGAGATTTTTTTCCAGTCCGCAACAAACTGCGGGGTCATCTCTTTGTTATTTGGAGCTGTTTTAAATTCTTGATTATCCACAGCAAGTTTTACATCTACTCCTCTTTTAACCGCTTCGATAAGAGCATCTGTTACATCTCTAATATTTAAGTGATTAAGAGATAGGTAGATATTCGATTTCGCTGCATTAATTTCTTTAATGATTAAATCTCTAACAAGCCAAGTGTGATTCTTTGCTCCACCACGTTTGCTAAGTGCGAAGTACTTACCTTCACCATAGGCCTTAGTTGTTGTAGAGTTCTTTTTTAATGTGAAGTTCATAGAAGATGAATAAAGAGAAACATCTTTTGAAGTTGGTAGATTAGTTGAATTTACAGACTCCAATGCAGGAGCATTAACTTCATCTGCACTAATAAAGTCCTTACCAGTATTCCAAAGGACTGCAAACTCTTGATTAAATTCTTTTAAAAGCGACTTTTCCGTTTCTGTTTCGATCTTATGGAAAATGAAGTTTTCACTATATTTTGACTTTGCTCCACCGGAAAGATTTGCTGAAGTATTAATAAGCATTGTTTCATCAATAATGAAGAACTTTTCATGCATATTCATAGTCGCAATCTTTACCTGACCACCACTTAATTCTAATTCTTTTGCGTAATCAATAACTCTCTGAGTTCGTGCGAGTGTGGGATGAAGTACCACTTTAACTTCGGCTCCCGCTTTCGCTGCTGTCGTCATAGCTTCGAGAGCCTTTTTGTCTGACCAACTATATACAGTCACATAAAGTTTCGAAGTTGCACTGGCACTATAATCATAGATTTTATCAAAAGCCTCAGCTCCCTGATGTGGCGAGAACAAAGCAGATGTTTTAGCAAAACTTTGTGACGTGATAAATAGTGATAAAGCTGCGAATAGTAAACTTTGTAATCTCATTCATTCCCCCAAACTCGTTTAATAACAAAGTGCACACAACGCATATCGCATAATTTATTGTCTTAAAAGAAATTTATTAAGAGATTTTTCGCCCATACCTTTTTTCAATAACTTAACTACCGCGAGAATAAAAAGATTAGACTTATCAATCGGCCAAACATATTATTTTTACATAGTCAGGGAAGATTAATGAAAAAAATTATTATCACAGTATTTGCAATGGCAGCTCTTCATGCCAACGCTAGCCTTAAGATCACAAGTTTTAACTTGAAATGGTTTGGTTCAGGTGGTGAGCTTTCAGGTAAGAATTCTGACGAATACCGTGCACCTTGGCTGAGTGAGTTCATCGCAAAATATCTCTCAACAACCGAAGTGATTCTTTTCCAAGAAGTTGTCGACACCCAAAAACTAATCAACTTGATGGCTTCATTGAACTTCGATTGCCATACCTATCTAGGAAGCGGCTCACGTCATCAACATCTCGTTCTATGTCATACAGACAAGTATTCATTCTCTCCGGAAGAAGGTGATGACAATAATATTTTTGAAGATATCGCCACAATCAATGGTTCAAAACTTCGCCCTGCTATATCTGGAGTAATTAAAGAAAAAAAATCAAAGAAGTTCCTCGCACATGTATTAGGTGTTCACCTCAAGGCTGGAAAGCGAGAGGGACAAATGCGTGAGATACAAACCCAACTTCTTACAGAAAGAATTAAGTCTTATAAAGACAAACTTCCAGTCATTCTTCTTGGTGACTTTAATTCTTACCCCAAGGAGTTTTCAGGTGCTCCAGTTGGAGATCTCGAGAGAATGGATGAACTGTACCAAGAAGTTGGATTGAAGCGAGTAAAACACAATTTTAAAAATACATTCAAGTCATTTAATTATGGACACCTCTTTGATCACTTTTGGATCTCTAATCAACTTAATATTAAAAGTGTTGATGTCTTTGAAGCATGTAACAATAATAACTCGAAGCTATATCGATACCGTAATTTAAGCTTCTACAATCGCTTTATTTCTGACCACTGTCCGATCACTGTTGAAGTTCAATAATCCTAACTCAAAAGTTAGCATTTAAATTATTTAGATACGTTTCTCGAGACTTGACGCATGTCTAATGGTTTCTTCCTTGACCAAATGCGGGCCCAATTCTAAAAGGTTTTATCAATAAAATTACGGAGCGATTGTGAAACTAGTTACTACTCTTATCTTTGTTCTTATCACAAGTTTATCTTATTCTGCTGTTTGGGAAGCGACTAATTCATGGGATATGAATTATGAAGAAGAATACTCAAATTGGATAAAAAGCTCAAACGTTAATGAAACAATGTTTATAGATCCGAAATCTCCTTATTATGGAATTAAGGCAGACTGTGCAGATGCAGCTTATGCACTACGAGCGATCTTCTCATTTGAACATTCTCTTCCATTTGCTGTAAAAAATCCATCAGGTTCACGTGGAAAGATTAAGACTTTTAACAATGAATTAAATAACTGGGATAAATATGGTGCTCCAAACAAGAAACTTGTCGCGATGATTAATACAATTGGAGCAAGTGTTGGGAGTGAAAACTTAACTTACTTCGATTCTTATCCAATCGAACTTTCTTCAACAAATGCCGGCAGCTTGTTCACTTATAAGATTAAAGCACGTAATGGAAACTTCATTCGTCACGTTTACAATATAAAAAATATTAACCCTGTTGGTACTTTTGATACGATCTACTCAACTCAAGCAATTAAAGCAGCTGGGGAGCCGATGACAAGACGTAAGTCAAAAGAGTTTGTAAATCTTCCACATGATCCGTGGGGATTTAAGAGACTAAGATGGCCAGAGCATATTGGAGTCTCAATCAACTCGTTGCCAGAAGAGTTAAATGCATCTAATCATCAATTCAAAATTGCTCAAGACTTAGGAAGTAAGAAATTCTTTGCATACGTAAAGACTCTTCTAAAGACAGAGGACGAGGATCCTGCCAACAAGCTCTATCGTGCTTTAACGGCTACTTGTGAAGAAGCTGTTGCAAGAATCAAGTATGTTGACCAAGCACTTCTTTACCTTTCTCAAACTGGTAACAAGTGTATGGATTATAGAGACTTCGATACATACTCAACTCCAGCAAGAGATAAGGCCCTAACAGAAACATTTGTAAGACTAAAAGATACGTATACTGAACTTGAAAAAAATGGTGAATTAAGTAGAGCTAATCCAGAGCATGTTCAAATCTTAGAAGCAATCTTTAAGAATGTTCATATGCCTGAAGCAGACTTACTTAAATTTTGTAGTGTAAACTACTCGTCTTCTTCAAAGATTTCACTTAAAGAACTTTGGAGAAGAATCAATAATGGTCTTCTCTCTTCACACCCAAATGATACAGTAGAGCTTCGTTGGGGAGAAAAAACAGGACCAAAGACTAGCTGTAAAAGATGGTACTAATTTTTGAATAAGAAAGTTTTAATACCTAGTCTAGTTATTCTCATTATTGGTGTTGTTCTCTACTATTTCTATACCTCTGAACAACACCTCGGCCAACAATCTCCTACAACACTCACATTCGAAGAAAAACAGATCAAGAGAAAAGAAATAATGATGCCCAAAGAGCATCAATCAGGTGAGTCACTCGCATGTGAGCGAGCTTATAGAAAGCTTGGCGCAGGTAAGCTTCGTACAAAATCAGATCTACGCTTCATCAACAAACATTTCGAATACGAAGGAGAAGTCTATCGAACACGCTTTTTCTATGATGATGGTGCAGAGGGGGATGTACCAACTTACCTAGTCTATAAAGAAGATAGTGATCAATTTCCGGTTATTATCGAATCTTCAAAGTACCAACCAGGAAAGCAATTTGCTTTCTTCAATAAGAATATCAATGTATTTCTTTTCACAGAGAGTGGGATTAATCAGACGCTTGATAGTGAAAATGAAATCTTCACTCATTACGAAAATGAGAAGTTGATCGAGATTATTTCAACCAACCTCAACTGTAAATTTAACAACTAGAGACTTCTTCCCACTCCATTGATATACTATCGCAACCAGCCCCTTTCGGTGGTTCGGCCTGGGACTCACACTTCTTACTTCCTTCTGGACAACCAAGACGAACGTGAAAGTGCGTTTGATGAAGCTTAGCTGGCCTTAGTCTTCTTAAGAACTCTACAGTCCCAGGATCTTTCAGCTGTCCACTATTAGATGCTAACTTACAGAATTCTCTCTTTATTGCAGTATCAACAAAAATTCTTCGAACGTCATAATTTTCAACCAAGTACTTTAGCGCCGTATAATTTCTTTGAACATGAAAGTTTTTAGTTACTTTTGATCCTGATACAAAATATTCTGCCCACTCTGGATTATTAACGTCTTGCGCTTTTTCATTCACGCGATAATAAACAATATCAGCATCGAGACCATTTTGATGACTTGTATGGCGAGTTGCTCGTCCACCATTAACAGCTGCAAGATCTCCAACTTGGATACTCTCTGCGCTTGGAAAATTTTCTCTCGAAAAATTTGCAAGCCCCTCAATGAGATTTAACATTTCTTCGGTGGCATATTGTTTCCCTCTACTTTTATAGAGTTTAACTACATTAATATTTCTATCAATAATTGAAAGTGAATCTTTAAGACTACCCTTTGAATAGAAACCTACGGCTTCAGCTGCATTTGAAGAAAATGCCATTGAAAGGCAGATCAAAGTAATAAAAGCATACATCCTGTAACCTCTTTTAAAAATTTAATATGAACTTAGATTTTATACTGTTTTTAAATAAAAAAAAAGCTAGGACATTTAACCTAGCTTTTTGATCTTTTATACCGTTATTTATTTAGGTCGAGATACTCATCATAAGTAATATACTTATCAAATTGAATACTACCATCAATTTTTATAATTCTATTTGCAACAGTTTGCACGAACTCATGATCGTGTGAAGTGAATAGAATTACTCCACCATTATATCTAATTAAACCATCGTTTACGGAAGTAATACTCTCAAGGTCTAAGTGGGAAGTTGGGCCATCTAGAATAATTGCGTTAGCTCCAGAAAGCATCATCTTTGACAGCATACACCTAACTCTCTCCCCCCCGGAAAGAACATTAGTCTTCTTAAGCGCCTCTTCTCCAGAGAAAAGCATTTTTCCTAAGAAACCTCTAATAAAACTTTCTTCTTTGTTTTGAGAGTACTGTCTTAACCAATCAACAAGATTCAAGCTTCCACTGTCAAAGTATTTTGAGTTATCTGTTGGGAAATATGAAGTAGTGATTGTAGAACCCCATTCATAAGTTCCACTATCTGGCTCCATCTCACCGGCAAGGATTTCAAATAATGTTGTTTGAGTTAAATCATTTTCTGATAAGAAGACAATTTTATCATCTTTGTTGATTGCAAAAGAAACATTATCAAGAATCTTTACTCCATCAATTGATTTAGAAATACCATCAACTCTAAGGATTTCCTTACCTACTTCTCTATTTGGTTTAAAATCTACGTATGGGTATTTTCTTGTCGATACAGGAAGTTCATCAAGCTGAATTCTATCAAGTTGTTTCTGTCTTGAAGTTGCTTGCTTAGATTTCGAAGCGTTCGCACTAAAGCGCTGGATAAACGCCTTAAGTTCTTGTGCCTTTTCTTCCGCCTTCTTATTTTCTGCAGCTCTAAGTTTCTGTGCAAGTTCACTTGAACTCTTCCAAAACTCATAGTTCCCAGCATAAGCAGTCAGTTTCCCAAAATCGATATCAGCAATATTTGTACAAACCTTATTTAAAAAGTGTCTGTCGTGGGAAATAACGATAACTGTATTTTTAAAATCTAATAAAAAGTTTTCTAACCACTGAATCGCTTTGATATCAAGGTGGTTGGTAGGCTCATCAAGAAGTAGAATATCAGGAGAACCAAAAAGAGCTGATGCGAGAAGAACCTTAACTTTCACATCTGCTTGAAGATCTTTAAGTTTCGTTTGAAGAAGTTCTGCGCCAATTCCAAGACCACTTAGAATTACACCAACTTCTGATTCTGCTTCCCATCCATTCATGTCCGCAAAGTCAGCTTCTAATTCAGATGCTCTAATTCCATCCTCATCAGTAAACGGGTCTTTCATATAAATAGCATCTTTTTCTTGCATGATTTTATATAATTTCTCATTTCCCATAAGAACAGCATCCATCACTGTATACTCATCAAATGCGAAGTGATCCTGTCTTAAAACCGAAATACGTTGTCCAGGAGCTGTAAATACTTCACCAGTATTTGGCTCAATGTCACCGGCTAAAATTTTTAGAAACGTAGACTTCCCAGCTCCATTAGCACCGATAAGTCCGTAGCAATTTCCTGGTGTAAACTTGATATTTACATCATCAAATAATTTTCTGCCGCCAAAGGCTAAACTGACATTTTGAACAGTAATCATTTCAACAATCCTCTTAAATAAATTTTGGCCACAATATCATAAAAAATACGATACTTCCAATGTTTTATACACACCGCAAAAAGCCATAAGGCGATAAAGAGGAAATACTATATAAATAAATACTAAGGAGTACTCATGAACCAAAACTTAATATATTTTCCATGTCTTGCAATGATTTTATTAACCGCATTTGTCATGGGGGTAATGTTCTTAAGAAGAGTCAAGGCCCTTAAAGAAAAGAAAGTTAGCATGAAGCACTTTCGTACCTACTCAACTAATGATGATGTACCAGAACTTGCAATACAAGCAGCAAGAAATTATACAAACTTACTGGAAACCCCAACCCTTTTCTACGTTGTATGTGTATTTACATTTGTTATGAACCGAGTGGATATCTTTAGTCTTACAATGGCATGGGTATTTGTTGCTCTCAGAATAATTCATAGCTATATTCATCTAACTCACAACAATGTTATGCATAGGATGAGATCATTTGCTCTAAGCTGGCTTATCATTCTTATTCTAGCAATCAGACTGGCCTTTTAGCTAAGGCCTTTATTTTCTTTTAAATTTAATAATAATTTTCTTTCCACTCAAGTCAAAGTCAGGGTTTAGTGAGTCTACATTTTCAGGCACAGGAACAGAACGCATAAAACTTGAGGTGAAACTCGAGATGATTTCTCCTGATTCATTTTTCTCCTCTTTCTTGATCTGACCGCTTACCATTATCATCTCATCTTTAATGTTGATTTTAAGGTCATCTTTATTGACCCCTTCAGCGATTATATCAACATACTTAAACTTATCATCCTCACGAGCTTCTATCTCAACATCATTTGACTCCATAATTGAGCCAGTAATTCCTTGAATCGAATTACCAAAGAATAATTTTTTTATTGCGCCAATATCTCTAGCATCGCCAGGATTAGAAAATTTTTGCTTTACTTGGGCCTGAGGATCGAATGGGTTAAAGGGTTTACGTTCAGAGCCAGTGCTTTCGCAATGGGCACTAAGAGAAGAAGTTAATAGCACAAGTAGAGCTAAGTGTTTCATGAGACCTCCATCAGATTTATTATAGGATAAAACGGAGTTAAAAAATGTCAAGATTATGAAAATTTTTATTAAAACCTAAAAAGTAAAGGCTCACCTTTTACTTCAGTTGCTCGATCTTTAGTGATGACTTTTGCAATTGCAAGTTTATCAATTATTGAGTCAACCACTTGAGATGCAAAAATAGTTAATTCTTTATCATAGAAAGATTGAGCATAACGTACAGGACTTGGTAAGAGCATCGCAAGAAAAGCTCCTTCTTTCACCTCTAAATTCTTTGCTGATTTAGCAAAGTAGAACTGAGAGGCCTGGTTGATTCCATAGAGATCTTCTCCGTATTGAATAATATTAAGATAACTTTCTAAAATTTTATCTTTACTTAAGTAGTGCTCAAGGGCAATTGAACTTCCAAGCTCTAACACTTTTCTAAGAAAAGATCGCTCCGAATCAAAAAGAAGATTCTTAGCTAATTGTTGTGTAATAGTACTTGCACCACGAAGTTTTTTTCCATCGATGGCATCCATGAGAGCGATTTCTATTTGCTCATAATCAAACCCATGATGATCAAAAAAAGCCCAGTCTTCACTGATAACAATTGCCATATAGGCATCTTTAGGAATTGCAGAAATCTTTATCCAAGATTTTGGTCTTTGGGAAACAACCTTATAAGACACACCACCTTCTTTAGGCTTGGTGATCTCAACATATCCTTCTCTGAGCGCTTTAATCTGGGAGATTCCTAGAACTTGGTAGAGCCATCCTCCAAGCGCTAAAACCCCAATGAATGTGAGTATTAATAGTTTCTTCATCATAAAAAATAGTTCAAGACTCCTTATAATAATTGAGCTATAACGATGTCAAACAGGGAGATGTAAAAATGACAGAGAATCCACTTTACAACGCACTAGACCCAAAGAAAAACAAATACTTAGGTCTACCAAAGAATAAACTACTTAAATACTGTAAAGATAAAAATATTGATGCTGAATATGATGACGATGCTGAAGATTTATCATTTCTTCTTTATCGTTATGAAGAAAATGAAAAGATGACTTTCGAAGAGATTAAGGAAGCTGTAGATTCAATCGGGCTTGAATCTACAGATAGACAGCACGAAAATCTTATGGTGCTCATTACTTACGAACTAGCACTTCTTGATCTAATGGATTGTGAAAGAGATGAACTTGAAGAACTTTGCGATGAGTATGAGATTGAGTTTGAAGGTAAAGAGGATGATCAGTTAATTGTTGATCTTGCAATTGCCTTACTTACAACAGAAGAATAACTAAAAGAAAGGGTTACATTTGTAACCCTTTTTTAATTCTATGTTAATGACTTAATAGTTTCCTCTAGCATATGTTCATATTCTACTTCTTTCAACTTTTCTTCAACAACTTCTTCAATATGATATTCCTGTGATAGTCCGATATATATTGAGTAAATAGATACTAATAATATTAGAGCAAACGGAAGTCCTGTGCATATCGCAGCTGTTTGCAATGTCGTCAATCCTCCACCAAGTAACAAGGTGACAGCAAGAATCCCCTCCATCACGGCCCAAAAGATTCTTTGGGGTATTGGTGAATCAAGTTTCCCACCTGACGTTAAATGATCAACAACAAGTGAACCTGAATCCGAAGATGTCACAAAGAACACGGAAACAAGTATGATCGCAATAAAAGACAGAAGACCAGATAATGGGTAATCTTCAAGTAAAACAAAGAGTGCTGTCGCAACATTATCTTTTACGGCCGCCGAAATATTTCCATGATGATTTAACTCACTAAAGATTGCAGTACCGCCAAATACACTCATCCAAATAAATGAAAGAAGAGATGGTATTAAAATTACACCAATAATAAATTCTCTAACTGTTCTTCCTTTAGAAATACGAGCAATAAACATCCCTACAAATGGTGACCATGAAATCCACCATGCCCAGTAAAAGACTGTCCATCCTCCCTGCCAATTAGTGTCTTTAAAGGTCTCTGTCCAAAGACTAAGCTGAGGTAATTTTTGAATGTAGAAACCGATACTCTGAGTGAATCCTCCAAGGATAAAAACAGTTGGTCCAACAACAAGTAAGAAAAGCATAAATATGGCAGCGAGCCCCATATTAATCCCACTTAAATACTTTACACCTTTATCAAGTCCAGATGCCACAGAAAGAGTCGCAAATCCTGTGATAATACAAATTAGAATCACTTGCACTGTAACTGAAATTTCAACATCAAATAGTTTGTTTAATCCGGCATTCACTTGCTGAACACCAAAACCAAGGGAAGTCGCTAAACCTGCGAGAGTCGCAAGAACAGAGAGCACATCAATTACATTTCCCCAAAAACCATATATTCGCTCACCAAGAAGAGGATAGAAAATACTTCGAATTGTAAGTGGGAGACCGCGGTTAAAACTAAAGAAAGCGAGTCCTAAACCAACTAGTGCATAAATTGACCATGGGTGAAGTCCCCAGTGAAAGAACGTCACGGCCATCGCTGCTTGAGCAGCTTCTGCGGATCCAGGGGCAAGAGAATTAAACATCGGAGACGGTGCTTGAAGATGACTAATAGGTTCACCGACACTCCAAAACATAAGTCCGATGCCCATCCCTGCACTAAGGAGCATGGCATACCACGCCTTTCTTGAAAACTCTGGCTTTGCCTTTATGCCTCCAATTCGAATACTCCCAAAACGGCTAAAGGCAAAAAACAAGCAGGCAATCACCATGATATTTGAACTTAAAATAAAGAACCATCCCGACTTTACAGAAATGACTTTCAGCACTTCAGCAAAAAACTCTTTTGATTCTGTTTGAAACATCAGACAGAGAGTTATAAAAACGACAAGTAGTGCTGAGGCAATAAATGTAACCTGAGGATGAATATCAAAACCATATCCTGTCCAGTTACTCTCCCCCGGCTCCTGCGCAGGAGAATCATTGAACAAAGATGAAGTAGGTTTAATCTGCAAACCTTTAAATGGTTCACGATCTTGAATGGCCCGCTTCCGCGCTTTCTTTTCCGCTTTTTCAAGCTTATTTAATAATTGTGTCTTTTCATTGTGATCTTCCATAGACTCTCTTTTTTATAAATTTAATTCCTCCTTACATAATCGTATGGAGGAACCATTCATTTATAAAAAACTGAGAGAGTTAGGAAAAAGCGAATCGCTCAATATTAATTATTCAGCATGCGACGAGATTCCTCATTTCTTATTAACTTCATAGAGTTAGCTTTAGAAATAATAGAATACTGAGTCCCCGAGTTGTCTTCGATAACCTCAAGCTTTCCATCTGCTATTTGTTTAACAATTCTAAGTTTAGCCTTATCATTACTTTCCATAAACTTATTGAATGCTTCAATATAATCTGGTGATAAATCTTTATCTGAAACGTCTACTGCATTTGCAAAATGTACAGAAACATCATTCTCTAATTCAACTCCATCTTTATTAATAAGTTGAAATAAGTTAGTTACCGCAACAGTTTCGTAATCATTTTTTGGCTTATCATCTTTGCTACCAACTTTTAAATTAGCTTCAATCGATTCGTTATCCTGTAATTCCTTAAGAACTGCAAATGCTGGTGAATTCTCATCTTCAAATTGTCCATTGACAACAGGATTACCTTGGCGTGCAGTTGGAATAACTCCAACAGATGAGCTGTTAACACTACTTGAAATACCTTGAGAGATACTACCAGACGAAGAAACCGACTTTGCCGAAGCTGACGCTCTACTTTGAGTTTTTCGAGTATTTGAAGTGGTCGCTATACTTTGATTTTGTACACTTTCTACTTCTTGAGATTTACTACTTTCCTTATCATCTAAACTATTGCTTAGTTTTGCAAGCTTCGCTTCTAACTCACCCTTCTTCTTTTCAAAGTTTTCCATAACAGTAGTCTTCTTAGTGTTATTTGCTTTACCAAAAAGTTTTTCAAGCTCCGCCTCTGCTGCTTGATTTTTTTGTGCTGCTGACAGTTTTTGAGAACTATTATTCTCTGACAAACTTCCCTCTTGAGCTACGTACTCTTTTGCAGCTTTAATTTCAGCGACTCTTTGGTCATAGACAGAATTTGCTACATCTCTACTAACACCAGACTCTTGTGCAATCCTATCAACCATCTGCTCACGATTTGATTCATTATAAACATTTTCAAGAGCAGCAGCTTTCTGGGCCATCTCCTGAACTGAGTTGGCGCCTAAAATCTCTTTTGCTTGCTTCAGAGAACTCACCTCTTTACTCTTCGCTTCAGATTTTTCTCTCGCACTTCTTCCTTCTTCCCCAAACACATCAACAGCTTTTGAAGCAATTCCCGTTGCGACAGCAGCTTTTCCTAAACTCGCAAGCTTATCTATATTTGTATTAGAGTTTTCGTCTTTCTTATGATGAGAAGAATTAGAGCTTCCATTTGTTTGCCCGTCATTTCCTTTATTATGCTGATTTTGGCCACTCTTTCCATGGTCCAAAGCAAGAGAGTCCTGTTGTTTATTATTTGTTGTCTTCTCTTCTACTCTTTTGGCCTTATCTTCGAATCTTGAATCACGACTTTTAGTATCTCTAGAACCAACACCCGTAGAGGAACTTGCAACATCTTTAGGCTTATTATTTTGATTTGAGTGTCCAGCAATATGCTGATATTCAGATCTAACCTTTTGAGAAGTACGTGTTCCTCTAATCGCTACATTTCGTTTTGTGTGATCATCACGCTTATCAATTACTTGTCTAACTATTCTTCTCTCATCATACTTAGCATCCATAGCTAAGGCTATTCGAGATCTTCTGGCAACAGCTCCAGATCCAGCGCTAGCTAAAATTCTATTCGATGTGTTTACACCCATTCTCGACATTCTCTTAGACATACGAAGAGGATCACTTAAAAAATCCCCAACAGCTAAGGTTGCCTTTACAACTTTTAGCTCTTCTACATGAGCAATAATTTTTTCAGATAATGCCTTACCTTTTTTTAGTATCTCAGCAGATCTAGCAATTGCTGTAGAAGCAGTACCACCAACATTTTTTACACTTGTTATAATTTTACTTTCAGCTTTAATTGCAGCAACTGCTGCCGGAGATTTCATCGTTGGAGAAACTTTTTGAATTTTTGTTGCAACTTTTTGTGAAAGCTTTCTCAGTGTATGAGCACCAACTTTTGCACCAATTGACACCATATTACCAGCACCAGCGGTAAAGACCATCACCCCAAGCTCTGATGTAATTGCTCCAACGGCAGCACATGTTGCGTTTATCTTATCATTACAGTCGATACACTCGTAACTAGCAAGCGGAGTCTTACACTCTGACATATGTGGTGTCCCCTCCCATTCCTGGCAGAGAACCGAAGATCTAATCCAAGTGTCGAGACTCTTTTTCATATTAGACATCATATCTGCAAAGTATCCAGCAGGATCTTCAGTTAACTTCTTTACATCTTCATCTGTTTTTTCAGACATTGCATGAGCTTCATCTAACTTACTATCAAACCAACTAGATGGGCTAAAAAGATAGCTTGTTCCAGTTTTTACCACATCCCACACACTAGTCATTGTTGACCAAAAGCTTGAAAGAAAAGCAGTGGTAACTTCTGTAAGACAGTCACCTTGACCCTTGTCAAGACAATCAGAAGGAAGTTCATCATCTCCTTTCACTTTCTTTGCGAGACCATTACTAATTCTCTTACTTACGAATTCAGGCAATAATGTTTCCGCAGCGGCATTTATTGAACGATAACTATTACAGGTCCAGACATTCTCACAGCTGTCCTGATTCTTTTTTACTTCCTGAGGTGTACACTTCACCTGCGCAGTCGCATCTGCTGCCATAAGCTTCAATTTCTCGATCTCAGACGTTTGAAGAACATCCTCACCGGAACATGTCACTTCTCCTAAAAGCGCGTCAGGCATACCTGCATTGTTATCTCCTGAAGCACTTTCCTCTTCAGCATCTTGAACATCATCATTAATTTCGAGCGCTAGTTTTAAACAGGTATCATCTATTTGTTCAACATAGTTGTCGGGAAGAATTTCTTCACCATTAAAACAACTACTCTCCAAAAGACCTACTTTTTCATCAAAAGCTAACTCACGAGCATGCGCTTGAGTTAGACATAAGATACATAAGATAAATAACTGTTTTTTAACTAGAGAAAACATTTTATGTGTACCGTTCCTTTTTTTCCTATCAGTGTAATTAATCGAATCATTTGTTAAAATACTTTAATACTTCGCAAGAGTTTTCGAAGTTAATTTTTTTAAATTAAGATGAAGTAAAATTAATTTGTTGATACAATTAAGGACATTATGTTGAGTAACTTTAGAAGATCCATTTTAAAACAACTACTTGTAGTATTTTTTCTACCTACGTTAAGTTCCTATGCTAAATTAAATACCTATAGTATTTCTGAAAAAACATTTTCTATTGATGTCGATAAAAGTTGGCAATTTGTAGAAAACTTATCAAGTTCACCACTTGTTTTACTTGGGCCAGTGAAAGACAAGAAAAGAATTGTGGTATCAGTAAGTCCAACAACAGTAAAAGATTTCAAGTTTGATGAAAAGAAAATTGAAACCTCTGTTTCTGATTACGAGCAGGGCCGTAAAAAATGGCTAGCAAAAAATAAAGGGCAGTTAATTAGATTTTTACCATACTCGCACGAGTCTTGGAAAAATATCAAGGAAGTACATTCAATCGGGTTTCAATATAAAGTTCTTGGAACAACATACTTTGAAAGAACTTACTTCTTTAATTGTGTCGATGAACTATTCAATATCAATACTCTATTTACAGAGAAGCAATATAAGAAAAGTAATCATATTGTAGATAGTATGCTTCACTCAATAGACTGTAAGTGATTAGATTGGAAATATAAACCCAAGACTATGATGACTAATAACTGGGGTGACGAGATTCATCATCTTCACCTCCAGTGACTTAGAAGTATAAAGAACAAAATTCATTTCAACTCCAACAATTGGTACAAAGTAGAAATTTCCAACGTTGGCAAAGTATGCTCCCTCAGAGAAATCAAAACCTTCTTGATCAAAATGATAAAAACCAACTGTAGCTTGAAGCTCTACTCGCTCGCTCTGATAAAATTGATACGAATATGTTCCGCCCCATATTGGTTTACAATAGGAATTCTCTCCTACTAGAAAGCCCCACTGTTCATTCTCACTGCTTTGCACTCTAAATGATTTAAGATCTGTATAGATAATCCCTGACCCCTCTGAAAGCTCATTACATAAAGGCTTAGAGTATTTACCTTCAGGCTTTTGAATATGAGGAGTTATTCCACCAACGATATAACTAAACTCCGAGGCCTTGGTCACAGAAGTAATTAGCAACAAAATATTAAGAACAATTAGTTTTCTCATCATTGCTAATAATTCAAGATCTGGGCCATCTACAGAGTCGTAACTAGCTGAAATAAACGAAACAACTCCTATGAACTTAGACAGCTGCCTAGCTTGTAGACATTCCATTCCTCGAAAGGATACACTTTTTCAAAGTATTCATACACAGGGAGCAGAGGATGAAACTATTTCTAGCATTAATCACATTATATTCAACAACAGTATTTGGAGATTGTGGGACTTCATTTAACAACGGAGTTAACCATTACAATTTTGCAACTACTTATTTCAACACTGGTGTAGACGAATACAACAGAGCGGTTGAGGAAGCTTCAAAGCCAACACCTAATTTTGATATTGTTTGTAGAAATTTACTGAACTCTTATGCGGGATTTTTTACTGCAAAGAATTCATTTAAAGAGTGCCGTGATAATTTTGCAGAAGCTGTAAAGTCATGTAGCGGAGATAATAAACTAACAGCAATGAAGTATAGTAATGTTTGTTATGAGGCCCTACAAACGTCTCTTGCAAATATCAACGCTGTTGAAGGAAATATTAAAGGTACATGTTACACAAGACAACCACTTCAAGAACAAGAACTATTTGAACTAGGAAACTAGAAACAAAAAAGGGAGCATCAGCTCCCTTCTCTTTAGTTAATTATATAAAAATTTATTTTAATTATATACGATTAACTTTTACAGCACATGGACCTTTTAATCCGTCGCCTACTTCGTACTCAACTTTGTCACCGTCAGAGATTTGTCCACCTTCAACACCAGTGATGTGTACGAATAAGTCTTTTCCTCCGTCATCTGGAGTAATAAAACCGAAGCCTTTTTCTTGATTAAAAAATTTAACTTTACCTGTTTCCATAAAAATTCCTTTAAAACATAAACGTTATATACTCGCGTATATAACAAAAAATCATGAACGTATTTTATAGTGAGTTGACGCCTAGGTAAAGAAAATATTTTTAAAAAGTGAAATAAGTTGATTTAAGTAGCCAAACATAAACTTACAAATTTAATATATTTTCATGTTTGATATCAACATCTTAGCCATGATCGGTGGTGCACTTGCAATAGGGTTTAGTCCTATAATTTCAAAAGCCATGAAGCTACCGCCTTCAACTATTGGTTTTTATAGGTTTTTCATTGGTTTTGTTTGTCTCGCCCTAATTCTTTTAATGAAGAAATCTAAGATAGATTTTATGAAATTGAAGAAAATGCTTGTCCCATGCCTACTTGGGGGATTTTTCTTCTCTTGCGACCTTTGGCTCTGGCATCGCTCAATTATTTATATCGGAGCAGGAATTTCCACATTATTGGCAAATACACAAGTACTCTACCTTGTTTTGATCGGAATTCTATTTCTCGGCGAAAGACCACGATGGTACTTTTTCTTAGCTTTATTTTTAACAGCACTTGGCGTGATAATGACAACTTCTTCACTAGCCTCATTTGATTTTGAAAGCTTGAAAATGAAAGGAATATTCTATGGTCTTCTCACTGGTTTAAGTTATAGCTTTGTTACTCTTTCTTTAAAAAAAGCAAATGAACAAGCCGAGAACCCTGGTGCATGGCCAATCTTTTTATTAACTTTCTTTGCTTCAATTTTTTCATTCATATTCATCGTTATAGAAAAAGAAGTTCACGTACCACAAGGCATAGATATAGTTTACGCTTTAATTTACGGTGGAGTTATTCATGCATTTGGTTGGATACTTATCTCAAAGGCCATTAGGGTTCTTCCTGTCGCACTTGTAAGTCTCATCTTATTATTACAACCAGTATTTGCAACAATCCTGGGTGTTCTGATTTACCATGAGGAAATAAACATAATTCAAGGCTCTGGTCTTGTATTAAGTTTAGTTGGAATTTATATTGCGATGGTTTCGAAGGAAAAGAAAAAGGAGGCCTAAACCTCCTCTTTTTATTAATTCTTTTTATAAATATAAATTGGGTATGAACCAGTTTTCTTACACGAGTAAGGAGTAACTGTTTGTTCATTAAACACTCTTAATTCATCTCCGTTAACTGAGTATGTAAATACACCTTGCTCTTCAACCCCAAAAAGTTGCTTTCTAAGAATTGACTCCCAGGCTTTGGCATTACACTCTACAGAGTCAACAGCAAGAAACCCTTCGTACTTATTGTCATCAATTAGAGAGTATTTCCCTAAGTTGATCTGAGTACAATCTAGCTTAAATGGAGCCCATTTTGCACTCTTTGCGATAGCAGTCATTTTAATTTCCGCATCACTGATATCAAAACGAACATCATACTGCATAAATTTACCACCAAGCTTTAAGTCTTCTCCATTACTACATTGAATTTTTTGAAGAATAAAACTCCCTTGAGGTAAAGCTGCACTCACACTACTTGCCATAACTAAAAGGGCTAGAATCATTTTTTTCATTAGATACTCCTATAGAAAATTAACCTTATATTCAAAACTTATTTTATAATCTCTACCTGCTTCCATTATATTAGAAGCATGCTTACGGTAACGTCTGTTGGTAATATTATCAAAGTTCATATTTATTTTAACAACGTCACCAAAAAATCCTTTTGACAGGAAAACATTGTGAACAAATGAGCGAGGTGTTTCATCAGTCCTTTCTGTTGTTTCACGATTGATTCGATCCTGCTTTAAGCTTAATACACTTTGATAACCATAATCAAAGCTGTATTGATCAAGATGATGTGCAAGATAGAAGTTATAGTGATCAGCAGGAAGATCAGCAATATAAAGTCCTAATATTTTATTTGTCCCACGAATCTTTGTATAAGAAATCCGTGATTCAAATTGATCATAAATATACCCAAGACCCAGCTCATCACCAGTAAGAGAAACTAAGTCAATATTCACTGATTGAGTAGTACCATTTTCACCATCAAAAATAGCACGATCAATTTTTTCGAGAGAGATATAGTCATCGATATGACTCCAATAACGAGATGCCGTTAAAGAGATCAAATCCTCAGATGAAAATAAGTTTCTTTCATATTTTACCCCAACTTCAATAGTCTTAGACCTCTCTACTTTTAAATCCTCATTAGGAATAAAATAATTATCAGCAATGAAGAAACCATCCCCTGGATGATGGAGTCCGTCAGCAAAAACATCTTGAACCTTAGGAGCGTTAAATCCTTCACTATAATTCACACTAAGAGTCAGTGCCTGAGTAGGCTTAAACCGAACTCCAGCTTTTTTAAGTAACCCATTATCTCCACGCTCAGAGAATTTATTTGAGTTTAATTTATAATCTTGATATTTTAACCCAGCGCTAAGATCAAAATAATCAGATACAAAAACTCCATCTACATAAATTGATTTCTGACGAGACTCTCCACTTGGATATGATTCAAGTTTCTCAATATTTCTATTTCCAGAAAGAGTATCAGTTAAAAATTCTACTCCTGAAAGGAGACTAACTTTCGAAATAACAGTCTTCTTTTTCAAAGAAAGTTGCTTCGAATTAATATCTCTTCTTTCAATTTGCTTATCGCTCTTTCGAACCTTTGTCAGTTTTTGATCAGTATTACTTGCTCTCAACTCGAGTTGTTGCTTTCTTAAGTCAACGCCCACAAGCTGCGTAGTTCTTTTAATTGTATTATCACCATTTAATTCTAAATCATCCTCAGGAGGATCAAGAGTCGGATTTATTGGAACATTATCTTGACGAGTAAAATAGTCACCCTGAAGAAGAAAATCAAAATTGCGATAGTTAAACTTGTACTTAGCGAGAAAGCTATCATCTTCAAAATTCGAATGAGGTAGTGTTGAGCGATCACCTAGAACAATATTGCTCGCATCTCTGTTTCCTACACTTAAAATATAATTCGACTTTTTATCTTTTCCGTAAATTTTTATTCCTACATATTTTTCTTTATTCGAACCCTGCTGAGAAGACTGAATTGACGCCCCAAAATCTTCCTTTGCATTTAAGTAGTCAGTCGCTTCGATAGTGCGAAGGCTCACTCCTCCACCAACGCTTCCACTTCTTGAGAAATTTGAAGTGTCCTTATCAATTTTAACTTCTTTGATATTCGCCGTATCGATGGCCATCATCGTATTGTGATCTGTTCTAAAACTCTGTTTCACCCCATCCACATACATATAAAGTTTTGAGGCCTGAAGACCTCTTACCTGAATGGCCTCACCACTTGAACGTGGTCCCCCAGAAGTTGTGGCATTTGAAGAAAACTTCAAAATATCATCAAGTGAAGAATTATTAGTATTTGAGAGATAGTCTTGCCCGAGGTAATCAAAGGAATTTGACTCTACATCACTAGAAAGTTGAAGCTGTTGCCCACTATCTTGTCCTTCATAAATATTTACTGTCTCAAGATTATAGACCCCATCCTGACCATAAGATTGGCCCAACAATATAATTGGAAGCATGGCAATAAACTTTTGTTTCATTGCTCAAACTTAGCACAAAAATCTCATAATGTGTCACGTAATTGTAGAAGATAGTGATTGTTACAATATTTCAAAGTTCAGGGGAACAATAAGCTGAATTGGTGCCTCTGCGTGCTCATCTGGAACCTGTGGAAGATCTTCGAGACTCTCGATTGTCTCTAACGCCGACTTATTTAAAAGGTCATATTTTGCTGTTTCCACTATTTTTAAGTTACTAATTTTATTAGGAAAACTCACCTCAAAGTAGACCTTAACAACTCCTTGTTGCTTAAGCCTTTTTGCGACTCGCGGATACTTTTTATTCTTAGTGATCATCTCTCGAATGACACTCGTGTACCTCGCGACGGAGTCGCTTGTCCCTTGGCTTTTCCTATTTTCTCGCTTAGCAACACTTAATTGAGGCTCAACGGCCTTTACTGAAGGAGTTTTAATAGTCCTTTTTAGCTTCTTCTCTACGATCTTTTGATTAAGACGTGATTTAGAAGCTTTATGCGATTTGAGAAAAATGGAAGTTCTTGCGAGAGACTTCTCAGATAATGTCTCTCCAAAATTTTTCTTTGTCACAATTTCTACTTTCTGAGCACTAATTAACATCATTGCATGAACAATAAGCGATGTTATGAATGCTAAAGGTGTGACAAAATTACGTTTCATGAGTTTTATTATAGGCCAAAAAAGAGTAAAAGTATTACATGTTTAAAAATTTTATAGGTATTACATTATTTTTGATCATCACCTATGTATTCGGAGGAAGCTTCCTTTCGATTACAGAACGTAGACATCTTCTTCATTTGATAATTATTCTTGTTATCTTGGCGATCATTATTTCTCCATCAATAAGTTCAGCAACCCGTAAAAGTAAAGAAGAAAATAATATTGAACCTGAAGTTCTCGATGCTGAACGTGATCCTATGGACTTTCACAATGATTTCACAAAAGTCGGCTGCTCATCAGATTACCAAGATAGTGTAACACCAAAAGAGATCAAACCGATAGACTATAGTGGAAATGCAATCGAAGCTGGAATTAAAGAAATCGAACACGACATAAGTCATTTAAATAATTCTAAAAAATAATTTTTCCCCTTGACGATTTTTATTCTCCTACCATCTTATTCTTAGAAAGGAAGTGGCCACTCCGAGTGCTTAATAATTTGGAGGTTCCTATGAAAAGATTTGAAATTGCACCGCTAAGATCGGTGAATCCATTCGCATTATTTGATGAGTTTGAAAAAGGCTTTTGGCCTAAAAATGTACGAAACTTTCAAGCAGATGAAATGTTTCCCAAACTAGAACTTTGGGAAGAGAACGATGTCTTCTTCGCAAGTGTTGATATCCCAGGGGTCGACAAGGACTCAATTAACATCGATATTAACGATGATATCATTTCAGTCTCTGGTGAAAGAAAAGAAGAAAAGAAATCTGAAGGTTATAGTGAAAAGTACTATGGAAGTTTCAAACGAAGCTTTAGAGTTCCTAATAGCTATGATCTAGAAAAAGTTGAAGCTCACTTTGAAAATGGTGTCCTTTCCCTTGCTGCCCCAAGAATCCAAGAAAGTGAAAAACCTGTTAAAAGAATAGAAATTAAATCAGAAAGAAATGGAATATTTGAAAGACAGAACCCCTCTTCATAAGAGGGGTTCCTTTATTTATAAATTAACGAGAGATGTATTTTGCAAGATCAATTACTTTGTTTGAATAACCCATTTCGTTATCATACCAAGCAACGACTTTTAAGAAAGTATCTGTAAGAGCGATACCTGCTGTTGCATCAAAAACCGATGTACAAGTTTCACCAATAAAGTCGTTAGAAACTACTGCTTCTTCTGTATAAGCAAGAACCCCTCTAAGGCTTCCTTCACTTTCTTTCTTCATCACCTTACAAATTTCTTCGTAAGTTGCTGGCTTTTCTAAATTAACAGTCAAGTCAACAACTGAAACATCAGGAGTTGGAACACGAAAACTCATTCCAGTTAGCTTTCCATTAAGTTCAGGAATTACTCTTCCAACAGCTTTAGCTGCCCCTGTAGAAGAAGGAATAATATTTTGTCCTGCTCCACGACCACCTCTCCAATCTTTGGCAGAAGGTCCATCAACAGTTCTCTGAGTCGCCGTAGTCGCGTGAACAGTTGTCATTAGACCATCCTTTATTCCCCAATTGTCGTGAAGAACCTTCGCTATTGGTGCAAGGCAATTTGTCGTACACGAAGCATTAGAAACAATATCTTGTCCTTTATATGCTTCATGGTTAACACCCATAACAAACATTGGCGTGTCATCTTTTGATGGAGCCGACATTACAACTTTCTTAGCCCCTGCTTGAATATGTTTACGAGCATCGGCATCTGTTAAGAAAAGACCAGTTGACTCTATTGCAACATCAACATTAAGTTCTGCCCAGTTTAATTGAGCTGGATCTTTATGTGCAGTTACACGAATTTTCTTTCCATTAACAACTAAATTTCCATCAACAACTTCAACTGTTCCATCGAACCTTCCGTGTGTTGAATCATACTTAAGCATATAGGCCATATAATCTGGCTCTAATAAATCATTGATACCAACAATTTCTACATCACCTTTTGCGATTGCCGCTCTAAAAACACAACGACCAATTCGACCAAAACCATTAATCCCAATTCTAATTGACATATAACCTCTTTTTTTAATTACTAGCTAAATATTATGTATACTCTAGTCCTATCTTTTATGACAATCAATAATCACAAACTTACTATTACTTGCAATTGTCTTCGAATCTCCAAAGATTTGCTTAAGCTTAATATGATAATTAAGATGTCTATTCCCAATAACGCGAAGTAAGCCTCCTCTTTCAAGACTTTGAAAAGCATCATTGAACATCTGCAGCGCAATAAAGTCTCCTACAATAGTCTGTTGATGAAATGGCGGATTACATAAAATTAGGTCAAATTTCTCATCATGAAACTCTGAATCAAAACAATTCGTCCAAAAAGTAATGGGCTCATCCGCAAAGTAGTTCTCAAAGTTAACTTTTGCACTTCTAATCGCCATTGCTGATTCATCAGCAAATGAAATATCAGCTTCCGGATTTACCAGCTTAGCTTTAATTCCAACTACTCCATTACCGCAGCCGAGATCGAGAATTCTTCTATAGCCTGTCGGTATATTCTCAAGAAAGAACCTTGTTCCGATATCAAGCTTTGAACGACTAAAAACATTTGAATAATTAGTAAATGGTTTTACAAAACCGTCAAAGTTAACAACGAGAGGATATTTCGTTAATCTTGAGACACTATTTTTTTCAAGCTTTCCAAACACTAGTCGAGCTTTTTTCTTGGCAAGACTTGTCCAGGTTTTTCCAAAATTACTTTCCAAAACTTCAAAAACAGTTTTTGGTAAATGCTTTATCATCGCAGGACAGATAACTTCCGTTCCTTCCGTGAGTTTTGTCGCAAGAAAATTTATGACATCCTCAAAATAAGACATGTTCTTTGGAACTTTGAAAACGACTATATCAATCTTGTCCCACTCCTTTACATCTTCTAAAGACTTTTTTATTGGCCTTAACTCTCTTCCAAGATTCTTTGCGTTTTTTGTTATGCCATGAAAACTTATAAATGAATCAGTCACGACATCAACGACATTATCAATATTAAAAGTTAGGGCACCAAAGCGGTCCTCAATAATTAAAACACCAGCTCCTCGATGTTGGAGTAGGTATTCTAAGACAAGTTCATCAGCCGCATCATATGGGCGAAGATTCACATCCTGATCTTTTGGGTAGCGCTCTAGTTTTGATAGGTCTTCAAATATTTTATCCATATTGTTTTATATCATGACAGTAAAATAGAAGAAAGGTTCTTGTTTTAATATACATGAGGTTAAGATATAATTAGCTAATTCTCTAAACGGATATAGATAGTGAAAGAAGTTGAAGAAAACAATCAAGATTTATTTGATAGTATCTTAATAGATATTGATCAATATAATAATGAGAACAAGGTTCTCTACCCTTATGATATTAAGGAAAAACTTCTTGAACTTAAAGAAATGGATGAGGATAAGTTCCACATCATTCTTAAAAAACTTCCAAACGAACTCCTTGCCGAAGTTATCTCAGAAATGCCGGCCCATATCCAAGAAGACGCTGCTGAGTACCTCGGCTCATTTAAGCTTGCTAAAGTTGCTTCGGAAATGGATACCGATGATGCTGCTGACTTCATCCAAAATATTAGTGAAAACCATGAAACTATTGCGGAAAGTATTCTTGCAAACATCAATAAAGAAGATCGTGATCTTATCGAGTCACTTATCTCATATGATGAAGACGCCGCCGGTTCATATATGCAGACCGAAGTTTTCGATGCGAAGTTAAATGACACTATTGGTGCATCAATTGAAAAGCTTGCAAAACTGAAGTCCGAAAGAGAAATTGATAATATCTATCATGTTTTCATTGTTGATCGAAACCAGAAGTTCATCTGCTCGATTGGTCTTGAAGAAGTTATTATTATGGACTTTAAAAAGACTTTCAAAGATATTGTTGAAGACAAGGAAAAAGAATATACCCAAATTAATTGTAATCACCTTGAAGACATTTCTGACGTTGTTGAAAAAGTAAGTAAGTATAACCTTTCAGTAATCCCTGTTCTCAATGAGGACGGTATTCTAATTGGACGTATTACATCCGACGACATTTACGATATTATCGAGGAACAGGCTACAGAGCAGATCTATGGTCTTGCCGGGGTTAATGATGAGGCAGAGCAAGACTCGAACCTATTTAACGTTATTAAAACACGAGCTGTTTGGCTTGGAATTAATCTTTTAACTGCAATTGCAGCGTCGATTGTTATCTCTTTCTTTGATTCAACAATTCAATCTCTTGTCTCTCTTGCCATCCTTATGCCTATCGTAGCATCGATGGGAGGAAATGCAGGTACTCAAAGTTTAACCGTTACAGTTAGACAGCTCGCGATTGGTGACATCTCCGAAGAAGATGCAAAAGAAACAATTATAAAGGAAGTCATTCTTTCCCTCGCTAATGGTTTTATGTTTGCAATCATCGTAGGGTTACTTTCTTACGTTTGGTTTAAGATGCCACTACTTGGCGTTGTTATTGGTTTATCTACAATTATCAACCTACTCTTTGCTGGATTCTTCGGTGCAATTATTCCACTGATTTGTGAAAAGTTAGATATTGACCCAGCAGTCGCAAGTACTGTTCTGCTGACAACAATCACTGACATAGTTGGCTTCTTTAGCTTTCTTGGTCTTGCAAAATTAATCATGCTCTAATGGAGAATTTTATGAAGATACTACTTGGTTTTCTTATTGCTTCAAAAATTTACGCACTTGATATCAAACCTGGTCTTTGGGAACAAACAGTAAATCTTGATGCAGCTTCAATCATGAGCCTTCCACAGGTTCAGGCACAAATTAAAAACCTTCCAAAAGAGCAAGCTCAAATGGTCCTTTCGATGATGGCTTCGCAGATGGGTCCTCGAAAAACAGAAGAGTGTATAACAAAAGAAATGCTAACTTCTCCTGAAAAATTAATTCCACAAAACAAAGACTGTAAAATAAAAATTATTAAAAATTCAGCGGACCAACTCTCTACATCTGTAGCATGTGAAGGAAAAATCACAGGGACAGCAACTTTAAAAAGAACAAATACCGAAAGTTATACGGGTGATTTCTCCGGAAAAGACGCATCAGGCAAAAACATGAAAATCACTTTCAGTGGTGCTTTCATCAAATCTAATTGCAAATAACATAGTCAAATAATCACCGAGCGTTTTACTCGGTGTCTTTTTGCAGTCAATTAATAATCAATATTTTACGAATTGTTGGCATCAATTTTGCGAGAGTATCTTTAAGAACATTGTGTTCTTAAAGGAGGTTCATAAGAAATATAGAGTTAGTTTTTAAGGAATAAAAACTTTCACGAATGCACACACACATGCACAAGGAGAGAACAATGATTGATTTTCAAGGAATCCTTATTTCAGGTACGCTCTACGTTAGTAGCTTAATTGCCATGATTTGCGTGTTCACAGTTTTAATACTACCGTCGAAGAAATTAAGTCATGCACAGATGGAGATTAAGTTTTCCGATTTAAACCAAACTACAGATTCGAAAGTAGTTTATGGAGACACTTCTAACTGGAAGTATCTCAGAGAAAAAGTTTTGGCCATACAAGGTGAACGTTGCCTTTGTTGCGGAACTAAAACAGAATCAATGCATATTGATCATATTAAACCTAAATCACGCTACCCTCATCTAGAGTATATGATCGATAATTTACAAGTACTTTGTCCGGACTGCAATAAAAGCAAATCGTTTACAGACGAAACAGACTATAGGAAGTCTAATCATCTCATAGCACTTTTACGTGAAGTGAATGAAAATAAACTTCTACAAAGAAAATATGTCTATAACTTCGAACTATTGCAAGCTCTAGCCAGTAAAAGGTTTAAAGCTGAGTTGAAAAACAAGGAGTACCCTCGAGTCCTTCCCCTCTCTTAATATAAACTGCTCCAGTTAAATGGGGACAACATCCCTCAAATAAATAGAGTTATAGTAATTTATAAAAATATCGACATGCTTTTGAAGCATGTCGATTCTCTTTGTCGTACACCAAGTTCTTCTTGCTAGTCTGTTAACACTTGCCCTAAACATGGCGCACGTGTGATTAAGTGTAAAAAGTGGATCGAATCTGAGCTTCTTTAGTTCACCTTGTCCAGCGATACAACCTCGTCCCCCTTTGTATCTCTTATATTCAGCTTCAGGAAAATACCTACTCACAAATTTTGGATATGCTTGGTGCTCATCTGATTGAATTGTTGCATCTTGAGCGACAACATTTTTAATCTTTTCAAATACTACTTTTAATCCTCTTTCATGATCACTTGGTCGATATCCATATTTTTTTCGTGATTTATCAGCGAGTAGTCCAAATGCAGGAATGCTTGAAACCTTTGCTGCAAGTATATATCGACGTTCTTTGTCGACTGCTATAGTAATCGAAAGCGGCTTCATTTTAGTATGCTCACTAGTGACCAAATCATCAAATTGCATCGCTTGTACTTTAGATTTTTCTAAATTCTTAAGAAACTTCTTTTGGTTCTTTTTTGCCTTTCTAGAGAAGTAATTCATGCGACTTTGTACAGTTTTGTAGTTTACCTTGTATTTTCTCGCACATGATCTCATGGAGTTGTTCGTAGCGAGATCTAAAAATAGTCTTCGGTTGATGCGTCTTTTCTTTTGATATTTTTCAAGAGCGAAAGTTGCACGAGAAAACTTTCCTCCGCAAGTTTTGCAGACAAAACGTTGGATTTTTCTCGAATCACTTCTCCGAAAAAAGAATCCATCTTTGGAAATAAGTTTGTTTTTAGTAGTTGAATGGCAGTCTAAATTTGGGCAGCGATATATCATAAGATGATTGATGCAAACCATGCCAAGATTCAT